>NZ_JAQRMS010000047.1 GCF_028599055.1 Candidatus Thioglobus sp. | reverse complement strand
CCACGCGAACACCTAATCCACCTGCAACATGGTATTGGGTGATTTTTCCTGGAGACGGCATGAAATTGTTTGGATCTTCAGCATTGATTCGGCACTCAACCGCATGACCTTTGATCTCAACGTCATCCTGAGAAAAAGATAGTGGCTGCCCATCGGCAATTAGAATCTGTTCACGAACAATATCAATGCCAGTAATCATTTCAGTAACTGGGTGCTCAACTTGCACACGTGTGTTCATTTCAATAAAGTAGAACTCGTTGTTTTCGAATAAGAATTCAAAAGTACCTGCACCGCGATAGTTAATTGCCTTACAAGCATTGGCACATACCTGGCCAATTTTATTGCGAAGTTCGGGTGTAATACCTGGTGCTGGTGCTTCTTCAACTACTTTCTGGTGACGACGCTGCATTGAACAGTCACGCTCACCTAGGTGTACGGCATTACCGTGCTCATCGGCGAGTACTTGAATTTCAACATGACGTGGCGTAGTTAAAAACTTCTCCATATAAACTTCTGCATTGCCAAAGAAGCTCAGCCCTTCGGATTTGGCTAGTTCAATGGCGCCAAGTAAGTCAGATTCGTTTTCTACCACTTGCATGCCACGGCCACCGCCACCGCCAGAGGCTTTAATAATAATTGGTAGACCGATATTTCTGGCAATTTCCATGTTTCTGATTGGATCTTCGCCCAAACCGCCATCTGAACCAGGGACACAAGGTACGCCAGATTTCTGCATTGCCTCAATAGCGGCTACTTTATCACCCATCACTCGAATGTTTTGTGCATGAGGACCAATGAAAATAAAGCCGCTTTCTTCAACACGCTGTGAAAAGTCAGCGCTCTCAGATAAGAATCCATAGCCTGGGTGGATCGCATCCGCATGGGTGACTTCGGCTGCTGCAATTAGGGCTGGAATGTTTAGATAGCTATCCGTTGAAGGGTGTGGGCCAATACATACTGCTTCATCGGCAAGGCGTACGTGCTTAAGATCTTTATCAGCTGTTGAATAGACCGCAACGGTTTTAATGCCCAGTTCTTTACAAGCTCTTAAAATTCTAAGCGCAATCTCACCACGATTGGCAATTAGAACTTTTTGAATTTTATTTAAAGCAATCATTGGATAACAATAAGTGTTTGGCCAAATTCAACCGCATCACCATCTTTGCATAAAATCTCAGTCACTGTGCCTGATTGGTCTGCTTCAATTTGGTTCATGATTTTCATGGCTTCAACGATACAAATTGTGTCACCTTGGTTAACATGCTGGCCAATAGTAACAAAGGCATCAGAAGTTGGTGAGGCTGATGTGTAGAAAGTGCCGACCATTGGCGAGGTAATTGGGTGGCCGTCAACCGTTGCAGCTGTCGCAGTAGGTGCTTCAGCTGCTGTTGGTGCTGGGGCAGCAGCCACAGGTGCTGGGGCAGCTATTTGCATAGGTGCGGCCGCTATCGGTGCATCACCATAACGAGAGATGCGAACCGACTCTTCACCCTCAACAATTTCAATTTCTGCCATGCCAGACTGTTCTAGCAATTCCATGAGTTTTTTTACTTTACGAATATCCATTTTTTACCCCTTTGATTTAATGTGTTTAATAGCAGCACTCAGTGCAAATTCATAGCCTTGGGCGCCAAAGCCAGAAATTACGCCTTGTGCAATATCTGAAAAATAAGATTGCTTTCTAAAGTCTTCACGCTTGTAGACATTAGATAAGTGTATCTCGGTGAATTCAATTCCCACGGCTAACATTGCATCGCGTAATGCAACGGATGTGTGCGTAAATGCCGCAGGATTAATAATAATATATTGAGTTGAATCGTTACTTGCTGCATGAATTCTATCAATCAAACCGACTTCGGAATTGTCTTGATGATGTGCCAAGCTCAAGCCTGCATCTGCTGCTAGCTGTGTTAAGTTGTTAACAATGTCGTCAAGTGTTTGAGCGCCATAATGATCAGGCTCACGAGTGCCAAGCATGTTTAGGTTGGGGCCATTGAGTAACAAGATATCCATAGCAACGATTAATCAACTTCAAATAAAGCTGATTTTACCACCAACATCATGCATGTTAGTGGGCTTTGAGCGACTTTTAGCGACTAAGTTTCGTGCTTATTTGACACTATTGAGATGATCTAAATAACCTTGGGCGTTGATTTCACCCACAATTCGCTGTGAGCGATGTTCAACACCGTCTTTGAAAAACAATATTCCTGGCGGCCCAATAATATTAAATTTAGCCATGAGCGCCTTGTCAACCGCGTCATTGGCAGTTACATCAGCCTGCAAAGCAAGGGTGTTTTTCATGGCATTGACCACATCAGTATTTGAGAATACAAAGCGTTCTAATTCTTTACATGAGATGCACCAATCAGCATAGAAATCAAGCATCACCACCTGATTGTTCTTTTGTCCGCGAACTAAGGCCTTGTCAAGATCCTCAATACTTTTGATTTTTTCAAACTGCACATGAGCTTGCGCTGTTTGGGTACTAGAAGCGCCCCAGCCAGCCAGCGGTGCCAACATGTCGCCACCACCACGAGCTACCAAGCCCCAAAGTAAAACACCGTAGAACATAACCAATAAACCAATCGCCTTAAAGATACGTCCCCAAGCGCTCGGCGTATCGGATAGTTTATTCAGCACACCCATGGCAATTGGTGCAATACTTAGTAAAGCAGCCCAAAGCGCCAATGAAGCAATTGATGGAATAATGCGCTCAATTAACCAAATAGCCACAGCCAGCATTAAAATACCAAAGATATATTTAACATTATCCATCCAGCCACCAGCACGTGGTAATTTAGACACACCTGCACCAATAAGAATCAGTGGTGCGCCCATACCCAAACTCATAACAAATAAAGACAGTCCGCCCAATAATGCATCACCGGTTTGACCGATATAAATCAGTGCGCCCGCTAGCGGTGGCGCGACACAAGGGCCGACAATCAGCGCAGATAAAAAGCCCATAATGCCGACACCGACTAAATGTCCACCTTCTTGTTTGTTGCTCATGTTGGCAATTTTGGCTTGTAGGCCTGCCGGCAGTTGGATTTCATAATAGCCAAACATAGAAAACGCCAATGCGATAAACACCAAACTAAACACCACTAGCACCCAAGGCGTTTGGAATAGTACCTGTAGATTTTCACCAAAATAGCCAGCTAATACGCCGGCAATTGAATAAGTAACACTCATGGCCAAGACAAATACAATCGACATGATTAGCGCTTTGCGAGTGGTAATTTCACCTTTTTGTCCGACAATAATGCCTGACAAAATTGGAATCATTGGGAACACACAAGGGGTTAATGACAACAGCAAGCCAAAGCCAAAGAAGCTTAGTAGTACCCAAAAAATATTGTCTTGTTGTAGCAAGGCAGCGATTTGATCGGTTTCATTCAAATCGGCCGCAGGTGCTGTTTGTGTATTGGTTTCAGGTTTAGGCGTGCTGACTGGCGCGTCACTTTTTCCTTGAATGGGCAGTACCAAATCAACATTTTTCTCTTGTGGCGGATAACAAATGCCACCTGTCCAGCAGCCCTGATATTTTGCGGTAAAGGTAATATTTTGGCTGGTGATGTTGTATAACGGCACCTCAAGTTCTAGTCTATTTTTATGAATTTGAACCTTGCCAAATAAAGGGTCGTCTTTAATCTTGCCTTTAGGGAAGTCAACTTTGCCAATTTCTGCACCTTTAATATCAATGAAGAATTTGTCATGATATAGGTAATATTCAGGATGAATATCCCAAGCAACTAATAATGTGTTGGCGTCGAAAACATTGGCTGAAAAAGCAAACGCTTCATCGGCTGGTAGTGGCTCATCTGATATTGGGGTGATTTTATCAACCACAGATTGCACACCTTTTTTAGCTTGAGAAAACATATCAAAAGCATTGTCAACTAAGGATGGTTTTTTCAGTGCGCTAATGTCTAGAGCAACCGCCTTAGTGATAGGTGGGTAGCACACGCCTAAATCAGCACACCCTTGAAACGTTACGTTGAGTAGTAATGAGTCCGCTTCACCTTCCAGCACAGGAATCTTGACGTTAACTGATTTTCTATAAACGCCAATCTTGCCGAAGAATTCATCATTTTTGATTTTTGCTGGTGGAAACTTGGCCACACCCAGTTGTTTAGAAAAATCACTCGATATGTTGATTTTTTCTTTATAAAGGTAATAGCCTTTAGCAATATCCCAGTTAAGAACAATTTCGTTATTAACAACTTTAGCTTTAAAAGCAAACGCTTCATCTGCTGGCAGTAGCTCGCCCTGGGCTTGGGAAAATGTTGAAAAAACAAGTAAAAATAAAGACGATAAAATGCGTTTCATTTTCTCTCCTCAATATCGTAATATATGTGTATGTTATACGCTTGAACGTAGTAAGTAAAGGGCACCCCTAAATATTATTGGCTAATATTAATATCAATCCCTTGTTCAAGCAACTGCTTTTGTCTATACGCAAGATAGGCATTGTAGGTTGCAAACTCTTGATAAAAATCACCGCTTACATAACGTAATACCTCTTGGAAGTGAAACTTATACAGGAATCCATCAATACGAGTAATTTCATTGCCTGCATTAAACAAAACAATACCTGGTCGGTAATTCAATTTAAGTTGCTGTACCCAATTTTTTGGCGTGGTCTTATTACCTTTGTTATCAATAATAGCTTGTGTTGAGCCTGCATCAAGACGCACCACTTTAAATGCATCAAATTCCTTTTTTATATTTTTGTCCTGAAGTGTTGTGTTGTAAAAATACGCACAAGCATCACAGTTTTTATCTTCAAAAATTACAGCTAACGGAGCTTTTATTTTTGAAAAATCGGTAATTTTTGCAAACATTGCGTGGCTTTGTAATTGGTAAGTACCTGTTTTTTTAAGGCTTTCCACATACTGTGCTAATGTTGAGTTTTCATACGCCTTACTACTGACGAAACCCAGTGTTTGGGTAAATTTAGCGGGTGAGCGATAGCCATTGGTGCGTGCAACTTGTTGATTTTTTTGATTCAAAAAAACAACAGTCGGTGTATATTGCACCCCCACTTTTGCTGCTAACTCTTTCTCGGTTAAAGACTCCTCTTCATTGATTGCCACCTCTTTATCACCCCGAATATTAATGGCAATCACATCAAAATGTTTTTGGATAAGTGCCTTTAAAGGTTGTTGATTAAAATCTTTGACCATATGATCACAATAAGAGCATTCGTCTAAATGAAAAAACAACATCACATGCCTATTATTATCCTTCGCCTCATCCACATCATCAGCAAGCTCCAAAAAACTACTTTTAAACCAAGGCGGCATAGTATGTGCCACGCCACCCGTTACTACGCCTGTCTTTGCCTGCACCATCCCAACAAGTAACATCATTAAAACAATCGTTTTTAAAAATTTCATCATGCTCCTTTCATTTGTTTTATAATCAAAATTATAAATACTTATAACAACATTCCAACTATCAAAATCAATAGTTTTAAGAAAAAATGACTCAAACCACTAGTAATCTTTATAGCCATGTCGCACAGTTGAATCAATGCGTTAACATTGATCAGATCAAGCAAGTCTGTCAGCAGTATTTACGCACAACAGGGGTGGAGTTTTTCAAATACAATTGGCAGCCACCTGCAATGACACGGTTAGACAACATTGCCTTTTGGACCTGTAGCGAACAATGGATGTCTTGTTATCAACAACAAAATTATGCGCAAAAAGATCCAAAAACACGTTACGCCGATAATCACCATCTGCCGATATTTTGGGATGCAAATTTAATCAAGCAGCAACTTGCCAAGGAACAAACTGATGATATTGACTTTTGGCAAGATAGTCTAGATTTAGGCGTAGCACATGGTGTTACTATTCCCATTCGTGGTGTTGCTGGCTCTAAAGGCTCGTTGTGTGTGGCGTTAGATATACAGATAGATGGTGAGTTACTGTTACCTCACTATGAAGTTTGGGCGATGTATGTACACAGCCATGTAGAGCGTGTTTGCGGACTGGAACAACTATCAGAGCCTTTATCTAAACGAGAGCTAGAAGTTTTGAAATGGACAGCTGTTGGTGAAAGCTGCGCACAAACTGCACAACGTTTATTTATTTCAAACAATACTGTTTTGTTTCATTTGCGCAATCTACGCAAGAAACTAGGCGTGGTCAACAAACACCAAATGATTGCTAGGGCATTATCTCTGAACTTGGTTGAATTATAAGTAGGCAACTAAAAAACCCCAAGCTTTAACTTGGGGTTTTTGTGTTTGTTTGCAGGCGTTTTACTCCTACTGAATGTTTTTAAAATTTAACACAGTAAAAGCCGAAGCAAATTAGCCAATTTTTTCTTTAATAGCATTAATAACTGCATCAGATGAAGTCGCATCAACGCTAAGTAACAAACCTTCTTCTTTATAGAAGCCAACTAGAGGGGCTGTTTGGTCGTTGTATACATTTAAACGATTGTTGATTGCTTCTTCAGTTTCGTCTTCACGTTGAACTGCTGGACCGCCACACTTATCACACACACCCTCAACTTTAGTTGGGTTTGATTTGGTGTTGTAAATTGCGCCACAGCTTTCACACGTACGACGTGTGGTTAGACGATCAAGAATTACGTCACGCGGCACATCAATTTCAACAGCAGCGTCTAGTTTTTCACCCATTTTTTCAAGTAGTGCTTTTAACGCTTCAGCTTGTGGAATAGTGCGTGGGAAGCCGTCTAATAAGTAGCCGTTTTTACAATCATCTTCTTTCAAGCGTTCTTCCATGATGCCCATGATTAAATCGTCAGATACTAAATCACCAGCAGCCATTGCTGCTTGCGCTTGTTTACCTAGCTCTGTGCCCGCTGCAACTGCGCCACGTAAAATATCGCCTGTAGAGATTTGAACCGAACCGTCAAGCTTGGTTAATAATTTTGCAACAGTACCTTTGCCGGCACCTGGAGCACCTAAAAGAATTAATTTCATAATGTTTCCTTGGAAGTGGTTAATAAAAAATTTAGCCCCATGTTTCTAATGTGTTGAGGTCAAAATTGAGCGAAAATTATATCATAAACTTGAGAAATTAAAAATAGTGATTAATTTTGAGCGCCAAAACGCTCATTTACAATATTTCCTAAATTTTTGGTATTTTTGGCTAAAAAGGTGCTGAGTAAGTCTTTAAAAGCCTTCTTAAGGGTGTTTTATTGATAAAAAATAATGATTTTGACGGTCGTTTCAATTATTTCCGAAATTTTTTAGTTAAGCTCTTTTTTCGCAAATATTCTATTTGCTCTTTGAGGGCTTGATACTTTTTCTAGCGATTAGAAAAAGTATCCAAAAAGACATCGCCCCAAAAATAAACCTTAACTTTTCTAATCTTGCTCATTGGTTTTTCTAAACTCACTACGCTGCCCTGAACGAAGTGAGGAAATACCCTTGGGGTGCAAACACCGAAAAACCAGTAATTCGCCTCAATAAGAAAATTTGGGTTTATTTTTAAAGGGGAGTGGTCAAAAAATGTTATTTTTTGACAAGGGTTTCAAGACACTCAAATGGATCGGCGTTCAGCGCTTCGCAATATTCAATCCAGTCAATCACATCCAGTCGCCTTTCGCCGAGTTCAATTTTTCCAACAATTGAGTGGTGAACGTTAAGCAACAAGCCTAACTCTTTCATAGTTAAGCCAGAATTAATTCTTTGATTTTTTAGCCAATTACAAAGAATGTTGCCATTTGGACTATAAATTGCCTTTTTCATCTTGTCTCGATTATCTAGAAGGTATATAATTTCTCTAAATTCGAGAAATAAAACAGGAGAAGTAAAAATGATAAAAACAACATTGGCTACATTAGCCACAGTTAGTGCAATTTTTCTATCTGGGTGTGTGACACAGCCAGTAAAAACTAACAGCGTAGATAAAAATATAACTGTTGGAACGGTTCAGAAGGAAATAACAGTAGGAATGTCGGCAGCAGACGTGGTTGTTGTTTTGGGCAGTCCTAATATTGTTACATCTAATGATATAGATGGGGAAACTTGGGTTTATGACAAAATCTCCCAAGATGTTAGTTATGGCAATAGCAGTTCATATGGAACACTTTTATTAATTGGCACCTCTGAAAAGTCGGGCACATCGAGCACCTCCCAAAGAACTCTGACAATTGTCATTACTTTGGATAGTAGATCAAAAGTGACAAAAGTTAAATATCATACATCTCGTTTTTAATTAAAGGTCAATTATCAAAAACATGTTTATAAAAATTGGCAGTGTGGTTTTAATTGCTTTGTTTTTAACAGGCTGTGGCGGAATACCAGAAGATGCCCTAAGGTTAACAACTCAAAGTTTAGAACTAAGGCAAATGCAGCAGAAAGAATATTCTAGCATTACAGAAAGGCAGGCGCTGGTTTCAGCGGCCAATGTATTGCAAGATATTGGCTATATTATCAAAGAAAGTGAGCCGGAACTAGGGTTTATTTTGGCAGAAAAAGATAGGGATGCAACCGATGAAGCCCAACTTGCCGCAGACATATTTGTTGCTGTGTTGACAGGGCAGTCTTCAGCTATAGATAAGCAGCAAAAAATTAAGGTGTCTGTAATAACTAGAAAGCGCAGTGATAACAAAATGATGATTCGTGTAAGTTTTCAGCGTGTAGTTTGGAATACACATAATCAGATATCTAGACAAGAAACTATTAAAGATAAAGAAGTATATAAAGACTTTTTTAACAAGCTAGACAAGTCAATATTTTTAACTAAAGAAGGTGTTTAAGATGAGAAAAATTATAGCTATTATTTTTACTGTTAGTTCATTGGCATTTTTATCAGGCTGCGCCAATTCAAAGGCTCAAATTATTAATTCAGAGAGTGAATCGCAAATTAAGGTAAGGGCGTATCAAACAAAATCATATGAAATTGATAAAAAATCTGCGGTTAGGGCTGTTATTTCAGTAATGCAAGATCTAGGGTTTGTGATTGATAGAGCTGATAATTTGACAGGCACGGTTTCCGGAACAAAGCTTGATGGTTATAAAATCTCTATGAGTATAACTATTAGACAAAAAGGAAAAGAAGTTTCTGTAAGGGCTAATGCCCAAGCTGGCATTGAGTCTATAACAGAGCCTAAAACATATCAAGATTTCTTTACATCTTTAGATAAGGGTATTTTCTTAGAAAAGAATAATATTTAAAGTAAAGAAATTTTCATAGTAAAGCTCAACTTTATGTCGAGCTTTTTATTGCCCTTCATAAAAGATCAATGATAATTAAGTGAAGAATGGGGGCAGGCTACTTTTAATGATATGGAGACGAGAGTTGGGCAATGAAAACAGCAAAAAAATATGGCTTGTTGTCAACATTAAATGCTAGAGGTAGACCAAAAAAAATGAGAAAAGGTTATGATAAAAGTAGCCTGTCCCTATTATTTTGCAGGCGGTGCAGCAGTACCTGGTGCATTAGGAACTGCTGCCAGTGCCATTACAGGAATGGTGGGGTTAGCCACTTCTACCATTAGCGCCATTGCCACAGGGGCAAAAATCGGCTTTTTAGCAGGAGCAGTGTCGACAGGCTCCC
>NZ_JAQRMS010000046.1 GCF_028599055.1 Candidatus Thioglobus sp. | reverse complement strand
CAAGCTTACAGCGCTGGCTTGAGTTTGGGCTATGGAAAGTTAGCCTTTGAGGTGCCAGTGGCAGGAACTTATAAGCTTAATCCTCTAGGTATAGCTGGCAATGAAAATATTTTTCTTGATATGTTTTTTCAGTGTTAGCGGTGTTTATGCACAAGATCATGTTCTACATAAATCAGGAGATAATAAAGATAATTACAATAAAAACTATCAAACAAATTCTCTTAGCTTGGATTACAGAAATAAAAACAAGAAAAAATTTGATTTGGTAAATAACTTTCAAACACGACACTTAGGATTGCCATTGGTGCCAACTGTTGAAGATAATCCAATTAATAAAGTTAAAGTGGCTCTAGGTAAAAACTATTTTTTGATAGAAGGTTGTCTTTGAATAATACCATGTCTTGTGCAATGTGTCATATTCCAGAACAAGGTTTTGCTCACAATGAGTTGGCTACTGCAGTTGGCATTGAGGGGCGTACGGTGCGTAGAAATACCCCAACTATTTACAACGTTGCTTATTCAAAAAATCTTTTTCATGATGCTAGAGAAGACACCCTTGAGTGGCAAGTATGGGGCCCACTTTTGGCAAAAAATGAGATGGGCAACCCTTCTTTTTCTAGTGTCGTTAATAAAATTAAAATATTGGATGGCTACCCATCTTTGTTTAAGAAGGCTTTTGACAATCAAAGAGTCTCAGTGGTTAATATAGGCAAGGCGTTAGCTAGCTATCAAAGAACACTGATTTCTGCTAACTCGAATTTTGACAAATGGTTTTATGCAAATAAAGAAGATGCATTAAATGAAAAGGAAAAGCTCGGTTTTAGATTATTTGTTGGCAAGGCTAGGTGTGCAAGTTGTCATATTATTGAGGCAGACTATGCTTTATTTACTGATAGCAAGCTTCATAATACAGGTGTAGGCTACTTATCCTCTATGTCGCCAAAAAAAGAATACATTCCTGTACAGGTTGCACCTGGTGTGTTTTTAAAGGTAGATACCAATGTTATTAGTAAAGTTTCAAATAAAGTAGACAATGATCTGGGTCTTTATGAAATTACTGAGAATCCGGACCATAGATGGAAATATAAAACACCATCACTGAGAAATGTTGCTTTAAGTTCTCCTTATATGCATAATGGCTCAATACCAAGCTTGAGAAAAGTGGTGGAATTCTACAATAAAGGAGGGGTTAAAAATCCATTATTAAACCCTTTGATCAAGCCTTTGAATTTGAAAATTTATGAAATAGAGGCGCTAGTTGACTTTTTAAAAGCCTTAACAGGTAGCAATGTTAATGCTTTAATTGAGGATGCCTTTAGTGCAACAACTAGTCATAAAATAACTCACTAGTAGGCAATAAAACTTTAAGGCTTAAACTTTTCAAATACCAGACAAGCGTTCGTACCACCAAAACCAAAGCTGTTAGACATAACTCGATTAATCGATTGGATAGTCGTTGAGCGCACAATTGGCACACCATCAGCTGCTTCATCGATATTGTCAATATTGACTGATTCAGCCATAAAATCATTCTGCAGCATCAGTAGTGAATAAATTGCTTCATTGACACCAGCTGCGCCAAGTGCATGGCCTGACAAAGACTTAGTGGATCCAACATTTGGTATGTTGTCACCAAACACTTCCTTGATGGCGCCTAATTCTTTGACATCGCCCACTGGGGTGGAGGTTCCGTGGGCATTGATGTAGTCAATTGGGCCGTCAACTGTTGAGATGGCTAGCTCCATACAACGTTTAGCGCCTTCACCGCTTGGCGCAACCATATCATAACCATCTGAAGTAGCACCATAGCCGGTTAGTTCGGCCAAAATAGTTGCACCACGCGCTTGCGCATGATCTAGTGATTCAAGCACTAATGCACCACCACCACCTGAAATCACAAAACCATCACGATCAGCATCGTAAGCACGAGAGGCGTTTTCAGGATTTTCGTTATATTTAGTCGATAATGCGCCCATGGCATCAAATAACATAGTGAGTGACCAGTCAAGCTCTTCACCGCCGCCAGCAAAAACAACATCTTGCTTACCCATTTGGATTTGCTCCATCGCATTACCGATACAGTGTGCAGATGTTGAACAGGCAGAGCTGATTGAATAGTTAATGCCTTTAATTTTAAACATGGTTGAAAGACACGCTGATGTCGTTGAGCCCATGGTGCGTGGCACACGATAAGGGCCAACACGTTTAATGCCTTTTTCTCTTAGGATGTCAGCTGCTTCAACCACGTTCTGGTTAGAGGCACCACCTGATCCCATGATAAGCCCAGTACGAGGGTTGGAAATTTGCGCTTCATTAAGGCCAGATTGCTTAATCGCTTGATCAAGTGCGACCGCATTGTAAATAGCAGCATCTGCCATAAAGCGCTTCATTTTACGATCAATAATATCACTTGAGTCAGCTTCAGCCACTTGGCCAGAAACATGTGATTTCAAGCCCATTTCAGCTTGTTTCTCATCAAACTTAATGCCAGATTTTGCTGTTTTTAAGGATTCTAGTACGTCGTCACAATTGGCGCCTAAGCTAGAAACAATTCCCATTCCGGTTACAACTACTCTATTCATTAGAAAGCACTCGTGTCAGTAAACAGGCCAACTTTTAAATCTTTGGCTTCGTAAATCACCTTACCGTCAACTTCCATTGTGGCGTCACCAATACCCATGTAAAGTTTTCGAGCAATGACACGTTTTAAATTAATACGGTAGGTAACTTTTTCAGCTTTTGGCAATACTTGGCCAGTAAATTTAATACTACCGCCGAGTGCACGGCCACGACCTAGACCGCCAAGCCAGCCTAAATGAAAGCCAATCAGCTGCCACATAGCGTCAAGGCCCAAACAGCCTGGCATCACCGGATCATCATTAAAGTGACATTGGAAAAACCACAAATCAGGCTTAATGTCCAACTCGGCAATAATTTCACCTTTGCCAAACTCGCCGCCCTCATCAGAGATGTGCGTGATTCTGTCAAACATTAGCATAGGCGGCTGTGGCAATTGTGCGTTACCTGGGCCAAATAATTCGCCGTTGCCACATTTAATCAATTCTTCGTATGAGTATGAGTTTTGCATAGTGTTATCTTGTGTCATTCTTTGGCAGAATTATACATCAAAGCCCTTTATTTATATCGTCTATTAAGTCGTCCACATTCTCAAGTCCAACAGAAATTCTAATCAGACCTTCTGAGATGTTGGCCGCTTGTTTCTCTTCATCAGTTAAGCGACCATGTGTGGTGCTTGCAGGGTGTGTGATGGTCGATTTAGTGTCACCCAAGTTGGCTGTAATTGAAAAAATTTCTGTGGCATTGATTACGTCAAAAGCTGCTTGTTGCCCCCCTTTAACTTCAAAGGAAATAATGCCGCCAAAGCCAGATTGTTGAGACTTGGCCAGTTGGTGATGTGGGTGAGATTCAAGGCCTAGGTAATGTACCTTTTCAACACCTGATTGTTGTTCTAGCCAAGTAGCCAATTTTAGGGCATTGTCAGAATGTGCCTTCATTCTTAAGCTGAGCGTATCCAAACCTTTGAGCACAATCCAAGCATTAAAAGCACTTAAGCTAGGTCCTGTGGTGCGTACAAAGCCGTGTATTTGTTCAATAATTTCTTTGGAGCCTAAAACAGCACCAGCTAAACATCGGCCTTGGCCATCAATATATTTGGTGGCTGAGTGGATAACAATATCGGCACCTAGGCTGAGTGGCAGTTGTAGTGCAGGGGTAAGAATGGCATTATCAACCGCCAAAAGAATGTTGTTGGCTTTGGAGATTTTGCTTAATGCAATAAGATCTACTACCTGCCCTAAAGGATTGGAAGGTGTTTCCAGTAGGAATAGCTTGGTATTGTCAGTAATGGCATCTTGCCAGGCGTCCAAATCTGGCAGGTCGACAAAAGTAACGCTGATATCAAACTTGGAGATGATGCTATTAAGCAGCACAATTGAGGTGCCAAACATGTTGCGTGACGCGACAACGTGATCACCTGATTTTAGCAGTGCCATGAGTGTGGCAAAAATTGCTGCCATGCCTGAAGCGGTTGCTGTACAAGCTTGCGCCCCTTCAAGGGCGGCTAGCTTCTGTTCAAAGGCATCAACGGTTGGATTGGTAAAACGTGCATAAATATTGCCTGGCTCTTCTTTAGAGAAACGTTTGGCAGCTTGCTCAGCAGAGTCATAGGTAAAGCTTGAAGTTAAAAATATCGCTTCAGAATGCTCTTGTTCGCCGGTTGTTCGATAGCCTTCTCGAATGGCTTTGGTGTCAAAATTTAGATCTTTCATGGGGGTATTGCATTGGCAAATAAGACTATTCTACATCATTGCTGATCAAATCAGAGCTTTCGTTGGTGTTGTTCTTTTCTTTAACAGAATCTGCACGCTTTGCCTCAATGTCATCTAGATATTTTTGACTAATATCACCAGTAACATATTCGCCATTAAAACAAGAACAGTCGAACTTGGTAATGTTTTTATTGCCTTGTTTGACACACCAAATTAAATCGTCCAAATCTTGATAAATTAATTTATCTGCACCAATTGCTTGGCACACCTCTTCGGTGGTTTTGTTGTGTGCTATAAACTCTTTATTGCTGGCCATGTCAATGCCATAAACATTAGGGTGTCGTACAGCAGGGGCGGCCGAGGCGAAAAATACTTTTTTAGCACCTGCATCTCTAGCCATCTTAACAATCTGTTCGCTGGTTGTGCCTCTGACAATCGAGTCATCCACCAGCAAAACATTTTTGCCTTTGAATTCTAATCCGATTGCGCTCAACTTCTGGCGAACAGATTTTTTGCGTAATTTTTGCCCAGGCATAATGAAAGTACGGGCAATATAGCGGTTTTTAATTAAGCCTTCTGAGTATTTGACTTCGAGTTCGTGCGCCAACTGCAAGGCGGATACTCTTGATGTGTCAGGAATTGGAATAACCACATCAATATGCTCATCATCCCATTCTTTATGAATTTTGGCCGCTAGACGCTCACCCATTCTTAGGCGAGTTTTGTACACTGAAATATCATCAATGACAGAATCAGGTCTAGCAAAGTAGACAAATTCAAAAATACACGGTGAATATTTAGGTGCCTCGGCACATTGTTGAACAAAGATATTACCTTCGCGATCAATAATCACTGCCTCGCCCGGTTTGATGTCTTGAGTGATTTCATAACCTAGTGCGGTTAGTGCAACACTTTCTGAAGCTAGCATATGCTTGGTGCCGCCATTAGTGGTGCGCTTTCCAAGGATTAGTGGGCGAATTCCGTTAGGATCTCTAAAGCCAAAAATACCGTAGCCAGGAATCATACCAACGGTGGCATAAGCGCCACGAACCCGTTTGTGCACTTGTTTAACAGAGTCAAAGATGTCTTGTTCGTTAATACGTTGTTTTTGTAATTTCGCTAATTCACTGGCGAAGACATTAAGCAAAATTTCAGAATCTGAATTAGTATTAATGTGGCGCAGATCTTGCTCGAATAACTCTTGTGCTAATTCTTCAGTATTGGTTAAATTACCGTTATGGGCAAAGGCAATACCGTACGGAGAGTTAACGTAAAACGGCTGCGCTTCAGCACCACTAGAGGTGCCTGCAGTAGGGTAGCGAACATGGCCAATACCCATATCACCTCTAAGAGAGGTCATGTGCTTGGTTCTGAATGCGTTTTTAACCAAGCCATTAGACTTGCGCATATAAAAACGACCTTTATGCGCAGTGACAATGCCGGCGGCATCTTGGCCTCGGTGTTGCAAGATGGTTAGCGCGTCATAAATATAGACAGCGGTGTCTTTTTTGGTAGTGGATAGAATGCCAACAATGCCGCACATAAAGAGGTTTCCTTATTTGTTTTCGATGAATAGTAAGTGTTCTGACAAGGCCGGTTTAATGTCCGTCGCTACATCTTGAAAGGTTTTTAAAGCGCCGTTGGCTTCATTCCAGTAGTTTTGCTGTGAAATAGTATCGATACTTTGAAAGACTAATACCATGATTAAGATCGCCAAGCTACCTTTAAATAAGCCAACCAGTAGCCCGCCAATATTGTTTTTGTTGCTATTAATATTTTTAGCATTAAGCTTTTCATCTAAAAGATGCAAGCCGCTAAGGATTTTTTTAAATAGCGAGGATAAAAAACAAGGTTTTGAAGCGTCGATAGAAATATTAAGCATGTTTGAAATGCTGGCACATACGCCTACAATAATCGCTAACGTGATAATAAACGCTAAGCCAATGCGAATAGAGGTGTCTGTGACGACAATCTCCATTAAACCTAAGTTGGCAATAATATCTAAATAATGCCAACTAAGTGCAATGGCGACAAGTACAAACACCAAATAGGCAAAGATTTTATTTAAGGCACAAGGGTTGCTTACCTGAGATAAGGCGGCAGTTAGCTGATAGATGGCCTTTTTAATGAGCAACACGCCAACAAAGATAACACCAAAGGCAATAGCCATATGGGATTGATGCGAGAGTAATAGCCAAGTGACTGTAGCATGAACGGCGAGTGACTGGTAAAACAACCAAGCAATTAATATGGCTAATAATAAAAAGCCAAGATTGATAAGCTCTTTGGCCATGCCGCGTTTAAATCCTAATATCAAGAATGCAATTAAAATTAGCAGCGTGATCCAATCAGACCAAACTAACGATCCGATTAAATTCCAAATATTTGCAAAAAACTCATTCATTAATTTTTTCCAGAGGGAATTAGGTTGTATGTGGCAATTTTACAAGATTTTCCATTCAAACATTACTTAAACGCTTTTAACGCATCAGCAACCACATGAAACGATCCAAATACGACGACACGCTGTAAAGACGGCTGTTGTTTGGCTTGTTTGATAGCAGACGTCACGTCACTACAAATACTAATAGAATCTTTTAGGCTGAATTGATCGGCTAGAAAACTAGCATCTGCCGCGCGCTCAACATTTAGCGGGGCGACTAGCCATTGGTCAATCAGTGGTGAGACGGCGCCAATCATTGAGGCGATGTTTTTGTCTTTTAGGGCTGAAAAAATAGCCAGTGTGGGCTGTTTGTCTTTTGCCAGCTCTTGGGCTAATGCATTAACTGCAGCTTCATTATGTGCCACATCAAAGATGAATTGCTTGTCACCACTATCTATTGTTTGAAATCTAGCGGCTAATTTTGCAGTTTCCAAGCCTTGCTGAACCAATTGACTGTTAACTTTAAATGATTGCTTTAGTTTTTCAACACAAAGACTTGCCAAGGCTGCATTGCGCTGTTGATAATCTCCCTGAAGAGCAAGGAGGCCGGTGTAAGGAGCCGATATAAATTCAAGTCTTGCACCAATAGCATCGGCATGTTTTTGCAATGAGCTGGGCGGGTTTGCATCACCACAAACACATGGCTTATTGGTGCGCATAATGCCAGCTTTTTCATGGCCAATTAGCTCACGTGTATCACCCAAATAATCCACGTGATCAATGTCAATATTGGTGATCACTGAAACATCAGCATCAACCACATTGACAGAATCTAGTCTGCCACCTAAGCCCACTTCTAAAATGGCAATATCTACTTGCTGATTGGCAAAAATAAGTAGCGCCGCTAAAGTGGAGAATTCAAAATAAGTGAGTGATGTGTCACCCCGCACTTGCTCTATTTGTTCGAAAGCAATGCAAATTTGTTTGTCAGTTGCTTGAAGGCCGTTAACAACAAAACGCTCATTGTAATCAATGATATGAGGTGAGGTGAACTTGGCCACTGTGTACTGGCTTTGTTGATAGATACTGTCAATGAAAGCAATGGTAGAGCCTTTGCCATTAGTGCCAGCGACTGTTATAACAGCAAAAGGCACACCATTTGGAAATAGCTTTTGATAGACATTTTGAATGCGTGTTAAGCCTAAATCGATGGTTTGATTATGCAACCCTTCTTGCCAGGATAGCCATTCATCAAGCGTGTTTAGTCTTCCCAAAATTCACCGTCAATTGTGTCATTTTTTCCACTGTCTTTTTTATCAGAAGGTTTGGATTTATGTATAAAAAATGAGTTCTGTTGAGTAAATATTTTTTGCGTATTTTTGCTTAGAATTCGGTCAATAAAATAAACTCTTGAGAATGGCACTAGTCCTAGTAGTCCAACTATGTCGGTAATGAATCCAGGTGTTAGTAGCAATACGCCAGAGATTAAAATAACCACACCTTCTAGCATTTCAAAGGCTGGCGTTTGGCCGTTCGCCATGGCATTTTGTGCTTTAGCCATAGTTGACCAACCTTGTTGTTTGAGTAGTGTTGAACCAATTAGTGCGGTAATCACCACCAGTAGGACAGTTGAAAAGCCACCAATGGCTTCGCCAACTGAAACCAGCACATAAATTTCTAGCAGTGTCATGACAACAAATATTGGAAAAATCATAGTTAGTCGATCCTAAATAAATATAAAAAAAATCTTAACGTTATTTCTCGCAGTTAAAAATCATATCCCAAACGCCGTGCCCCAGTCGCTGGCCACGTCGTTCAAATTTGGTAATTGGACGTCGTTCAGGTCTTGGTAGATAGTTATGGGCAGTCGTTGTGTTTTTAAAGTGGGCGTGAGCTTCCAAAGTTTCCATCATTTGCTCGGCGTAGTGCTCCCAGTCAGTGGCCATATGCACAAAACCGCCGTTAACTAATTTTTCTGATATTGCATCCATAAATTCATTTTGTACAATGCGACGCTTATGGTGTTTTTTCTTATGCCAAGGGTCGGCAAAATAGAGTTGAAATCCTGCTAGACTGTTATCAGCAATATTATTTTTCAACACTTCAACCGCATCTTCTTTAATGATTTTAAGATTGGTTAATTGGTGTTTATAGGCCTCATTGATCAGGCGGCCAACACCTGCCTCATAAACCTCAATGCCTAGAAAATTTCGCTGTGGTTCATTAATAGCCATCTGTAACAATGAGTCGCCATTGCCAAAGCCGATCTCTAAAACAGTTGGCTGTTGTTTGGTGAATAACGAAGTTAAATCAATTTTCCCTTCGGGTAAATCAATACCAAAATCTGACCATAATTCATTTAACCCAGACTTTTGCCCTTCAGTTAATCGACCTGAACGCTTAACAAAACTTTGAATTTTTCTCATAAATTAAGATCCCTGCATTCGGCTTAAATTCACACCATAAGCACAACACTCGTTAGTTGTTTTTCTAATACAGAGACCTCAAATTGTATTGAGAATTTAGCGCCCTATACGCAACAAGGCTACAAACGAACCCTTGTATCTGTTCGCTTGTAGCCTTGTTGTGTGTTGATAGTTGAAAATTAAAAATTGTAAATCAAGTTAACAGAAGTACGGTCAAACTCAGCATCTGCTCCATTAATATCAAGACTTCTAAAGGCATCAGCGTGAATGTCGTGCTTGGCGTATTCCAACTCTACATCGTAATACTCATTAAAAGTTGCACCGACTTTAGCGCTGATGTAATGCCCGTCAACTTTGGTTTTTCCGCTTTGTCCATAGCCTGTTACCTGGTCACCTTGTCCAAGAACATCAGGATAACCTCTCCAATAAGATTTATACCAATCTCCTTTCACTTTGGCATAGCCGAGACCAACA
>NZ_JAQRMS010000045.1 GCF_028599055.1 Candidatus Thioglobus sp. | reverse complement strand
AGGCTGTCAGTGGCAGCCTTAACTCAAGACCTAGAAAATGTTTGAGCTATAGAACACCTTTTGAGGTATTCTATAGCATGACTGGCATCGATGCTAGAAAATTGGAAGTTGTGCACTTATGGTGCGAATGTACCTTCAATAATTAATGCTGATTTTATAAAATTTTTGAAATTTTAATTATGATTAAATTTATAGTAACTCTATATACATATATAGGTAAATAACAGTTGGCGAAAAAAAACCACTCTTTAGAGTGGTTTTAAGCTTATAGCGAATGGGTTAAATCATCCGCTTAACACATTACTAATTACTTAGCATCACGTGAGTCAGCTGCTGCTGCTGCTTTAGCGTCTGCGTAACCTTTAGCGTATGCATCAGCTTGGCCTTTAGCAAAACCATCAGCCGCGCCTTTAGCATAAGCATCAGCTTGCGCTTTAGCATTTGCTGAAGCCGCACCTGCGTAGTTGCCATCAGCAGTAGCGTTAGATACGTTGCCAGTCTTGTTCTTATTGTTGTAATGGAAACCCCAGTCAGAATCGTTGTCCATGTTGTTGCTGTTAGCAAAAGGACCAAAGTTTTGAGCGCCGTTGAAAGGACCCATGTTAGAACCACCGTTGAAAGGACCCATGTTCTGGCCGCCAGTAAATGGACCCCAGTTAGAACCTGAGTTCATAGGACCGAAGTTTGAACCACCGTCGAAAGGACCCCAGTTAGATAGACCGTTACCGTTAGTCCAACCGTTGTTGTTACCATAGCCATTGTTGTTATTCCAAAAAGCTGAAGCTGAAGTAGCTGCCACTACTGTAGCAAGTGCTACTACTTTTGTTACGTTTTTCATTATTTCTCCTCTAAGAGTTATTTTTTTATATAGGTTATACGCAGACAAATTAATGTTTACTTGAACCATAATACACCTCTAATCATGCATTGCAACACTATTAGTAGAGTGTAATACTATGATATAGAATCAATGATTGAATTAAAGCTGGCACTTGGTCGCATTATCTTATTTAATTGCGCTGGATTAGGCTGATAATAACCGCCCATTTCAACCGACTTGCCTTGGCTATCATTAAGCTGAGTAATGATATCAACTTCATGATCTGCTAGATTTTGTGCAATAGGTTCAAATTGCGCCTGCAAATCAGCATCTTGAGTTTGGGCTGCTAACGCTTTTGCCCAATACATGGCTAGATAAAAATGACTACCGCGGATATCCAACTCCCCTACTTTACGTGATGGAGATTTATTGTTATCTAGAAATTTAGCTGTGGCTTCATCCAGGGTGCTGGCTAAAACTTCAGCCTTAGGCGCATCAAAAGTAGTGGCTAAATGTTCAAGTGAAACGGCTAATGCTAAGAACTCACCTAAAGAATCCCAACGCAGGTGATTTTCAGCCATCAACTGTTGAACATGTTTAGGGGCTGATCCGCCTGCGCCCGTTTCAAACAAGCCACCGCCATTCATTAGTGGCACAATAGATAACATTTTGGCACTGGTACCTAGCTCCAATATTGGAAACAGATCTGTTAAATAATCGCGCAACACATTGCCGGTAACTGAAATAACATTATTACCCGCTTTGATTTGCTTGAGCGTGTAACGAGTCGCCTCCTCTGGAGACATAATATGCATCTCTAAATCTGTTGTGTCATGATCTGATAAATATTGAGTGACTTTTCTAATAATTTGACGGTCATGCGCACGCTGTTTATCCAACCAGAAGATTGTTGGCGTTTTGGTTGCCCGAGCACGATTAACCGCCAATTTAACCCAATCTTGAATCGGTGCATCTTTAACTTGGCACATGCGGAAAATATCACCCGCTTCAACGGCTTGCTCAAGTAGCACCTCACCATCTGACGACACCACACTCACCACGCCAGAATTTTGCATTTGAAACGTTTTATCGTGTGAGCCATATTCTTGCGCCTTTTGTGCCATTAAACCCACATTGGCAACAGAGCCCATGGTGGTTGGATCAAAAGCACCGTTCGCTTTACAAAAATCAATAGTTTCTTGGAAAACACCTGCATAGCAGCGATCAGGAATAACAGCCATGGTATCTTGCAATTGGCCATTTTTATTCCACATC
This sequence comes from Candidatus Thioglobus sp., assembly GCF_028599055.1. GTDB lineage: Bacteria > Pseudomonadota > Gammaproteobacteria > PS1 > Pseudothioglobaceae > Thioglobus_A. The sequence goes on along the minus strand of NZ_JAQRMS010000045.1, from coordinate 7,660 downwards.
TGGCCCGAGGTACGAATCATTGCCGGCATAGAAGCATCAACAATTACATCACTCGGCACATTCAGATTAGTAATACCCTTGTCAGAATCAACCATGGCTACATCAGGCTGTTTGGCAAATATCGCTTGAATATCTGCTTCGATTTCCGCTTGTTGATTCGGTGTTAATGTTTCAATCTTACTAAGAATATCACCCAAACCATTATTAGCATTAACGCCTAATTGCTCAAAAATCGCTGCATGTTTATGAAAAACCTCGGCAAAAAATACACTAACCACTTGCCCAAAAAGAATAGGGTCTGAGACTTTCATCATGGTGGCTTTTAAATGCACCGAAAATAAAACACCTTCTTGTTTTGCTTGGTTAATCGCTTCTGATAAAAAATTTCTCAAGGCTGATTGACTCATTACCGCCGCATCAATTACCTCGCCTGCTTGTAAAGCATCTTGCGTTTTAAGTATTTGAGTTGAGCCATCCGTGCCGTTAAATTGAATGCTAAATTGAGTCGCTTTATCAAGTGTTATTGATTTCTCAGAGGCGTAAAAATCCCCCTCTGTCATACTAGCAACATGCGTTTTAGAGTCAGACGACCAAGCGCCCATGGAATGTGGATTTTTTTGAGCATAGCTTTTAACCGAACCAGGAGCGCGACGATCTGAATTACCCTCGCGTAGCACCGGATTAACCGCACTACCCAATACTTTTGAAAAAATAGCCTTGTTGGCTTTATCTTTTTCAGTGTTAGGATTGGCAGGATAGTCAGGAATGTCATAGCCATGCGCTTGAAGTTCAGCGATTGCCGCCTCTAGTTGTGGCACAGAAGCACTGATATTAGGCAGTTTAATAATGTTAGCTTGTTTTGAGTTTGCTAGTTGACCTAACTCAGCCAGCGCATCATTCGTCTGTTGTTGCGAACTTAGTCGCTGTGAAAAATTAGCGATAATACGCCCCGCTAATGAAATATCTCGAGTTTCTACTGAAATATTAGCAGCTGAGGTAAATGCTTTAACAATTGGCAAGAATGAGTAGGTTGCCAAGGCTGGCGCCTCATCTGTTAAGGTGTAAATAATCTTAGACTGTTCTGACATGGTGATTCCTATAAAGATTTGACTATCGCACAACTAATATTGCAAACCGTGATTAATTGACTGTAACAACGAATAAACCATTAAGCTACTAGTCTATTTGTAAACGCAATATTTTAGCATCCTCGCCGTTTGAATAGTATTTTTTGCGAATGTCGATCTGTTTAAAACCATACGATTGATAAAAATTTATGGCAACAATATTAGACTCTCTAACCTCTAGCATAATGGCTTTTCGCGCACTACCTTTGTGTTGTTTGCATAAGTTATCCAATAGCTGGCGACCAAGACCCTGCTGTTGATAATCTGGATCAATGCAAATATTTAACACATCAACAAACTCCAGTGACGGCAACGTTAAACAGTAGCCAATAACCATTTGATCTTGGGTAGCTAGCTGTATGTCAATATCAGCATGATTAAACGAATCAACAAATTTTTGCTCACTCCAGGGTTGTGAATAAGCACGCTGCTCAATGCGTAAAATTTGATCTAAATCTTGAATTGATGCCGATCTAAAGAAAGTACTGATATGCTTTGTTATTGGTTTCATTTTGATAAAAATATCCCAGCTCATCAAAATTCTTTTCAAGTTCACTAACATCTTGCGCTTGCAGGCCAATTAAAACACGACCAAAGTCAGCACCGTGATTACGATAATGGAACAGCGTAATATTCCACTGAGTGCCGACTTTTTTCAAAAAGTTAAGCAAGGCGCCAGGGCGCTCTGGAAACTCAAATCGATATAGCACTTCGTTAGTACAGTTGCTACGCCCACCCACCATATAACGAATATGTGTTTTGGCGATGGAATTATCACTCATGTCTAAGACATCGAATGACTGCGATAAATTATCTAATAGCTGTTTCTTTTCGCTCAAACCTTCACTGAGCGAAACACCAACAAAAATACGCGCCTGCGTGTCAGAGCCATAACGATAGTTAAATTCTGTAATCGAATGATTCTCCAACATTTGGCAGAATTTTAAAAAACTACCCGGCTTTTCATCAATCGTAACAGCAATAATAGCTTCATTGTATTCGCCAATATCAGCACGCTCAGAAATATAGCGTAGTCGATCAAAATTAACATTAGCCCCTGAAACCACCGAGATTAGATTCTCATTTGTAATAGTGTGCTGCTCGACATATTTTTTAATACCTGCAGTTGCCAAGGCGCCAGCCGGCTCAGAAATGGAGCGAACATCTTCATAAATGTCTTTAATGGCAGCGCAGATCTCATCATTACTCACTAGCACGACTTCATCAACCACCTGCCTGGCAATCTCAAAAGTTTTCTCACCAATTTGTTTAACTGCAACCCCGTCTGCAAAGCGCCCTACTTCAGGCAAAACGACGCGCTTATTTTGCTTAAGCGCTTCATACAACGTAGGTGAATCCTGCGGCTCAACACCAATCACTCTGATATTAGGGGCGTATTGTTTGATGTAAGTAGCCATGCCAGCAATCAAACCGCCACCACCAACTGGTACAAACACTTTGTCAATATTAGGTAATTGTGCCAATAATTCTTTGGCAACCGTTGCTTGGCCGGCCATCACCTCGATGTCATCATACGGATGAATAAACACCAGATCCTGCTCTTGCTCTAATTGCTTGGCGTAATGATAAGCGTCATCATACACATCACCATGTAAAACCACTTTGGCACCAAGCTGTTCAACCGCATTAACTTTAATTTTAGGGGTTGATAACGGCATGACAATAATGGCTTCAATGCCTAGTTTTTGTGCAGACAGCGCCACACCTTGAGCATGATTTCCAGCACTAGAGGCAACCACACCCTTGGCGGCTTGATCAGTTGTTAATGACGAGATTTTTTGATAAGCACCTCTCAGCTTAAACGCGTGAATGGCTAACTCATCTTCTCGCTTTAGATAGACGTTATTAGTTAGGCGTTTAGATAATTGAAACGCTAGCGTAAGTGGCGTAACCTCAACGACATCATAAACACGTGAGTGATCTGCAAGCTTAACAATGCTGTGCATGAAGCTCCTGCAAATAAGCCACGTCAACAAATTTCGCCTCAGTTGCTTGACCTTTAATCACTTCAAAGGCTTTAGTTGGCTCACCCAAATTATTTAACACAACGCAAGCACCCTTGAACTCATGAGTGTTCGTGTACTCATTAACAGTGATTAATGTTTTCAAGCCAGCTTGGGTTGCGGAAATAATGCCGTTTTGAGAATCTTCAAAGGCTAAGCATTTATCAGCATCAATATTCATTTTATCAAGCACGTAGGTGTAAATATCCCCTGCTGGCTTTAACTTAGGCACTACGTCACCTGCACCAATAACCTCAAACCAATCAAGCGCTTCTTTACCTAGTGTGTTGGCAATCAAGGCGTCAACATTAGCGGGTGTTGTCGTGGTAGCAATAGCCAAGCGCAAGCCTGAAGCTCTTGCTTCGTTGAACAAACGCTCAACACCAGGGCGTAATGGCACTGCACCTTCGTCCATTAGGCGCACATAAATACTGGTTTTTAGCTTGTGGATTGATGCAACAAAGTTATCCAAATCATCATGCTGAAACGAGGTGTTGTATTTACTTAGATAATATTTAATTCGCAACTGTCCACCCGTTACATTTAATAATTCATGATACAGTTCGTTTGACCACACCCAATCTAGGCCTAATTCTTTAAAGGCTATATTGAAAGCCACTAAATGACCATCTCTTTCAGTGTTTGCAAGGGTTCCGTCAACGTCAAAAATTAATGCTTCTAATGCCATAATAGTTTTATAATGAAATATATTGAAAAATAAATTGCTATTTTAAGTTACTTTAGGTATAAACATATTTTTTTTAAATTAATCTTACATCATGTCACAGACAGACTATCAAGATCTACCTCATTATTCACCTAAAAAGGATGAAGAATTTATGAACAGCGCTCAGCTTGATCATTTCAAAAACAAGCTAAACGTGTGGAGAGATCAGCTAGTTAGCGATGCGGAATCTACCATTAATCACATTCAAGAAGATTCAACCCAAGTAGCTGATATTAATGATCGCGCTACTTTAGAAGAAGAGTTTGCACTTGAGCTTAGAACGCGTGATCGTGAACGCAAGCTTATTGGCAAAATTGACAAAACCTTACATATTATTGAAATGGGTGATTACGGCTATTGCAAAACCTGTGGCGCGGAAATTGCACTAATTCGCCTTGAAGCGCGCCCAACCGCTGATGAGTGTATTGATTGTAAAACGATTGCAGAAAAGCGAGAGGTTTAACTAACCCCCTCCAGGAGTTTGATTAAAAATGCTGGTATGAAGAGCACGTTTGATCAAGCTTTTTTGAATACTCAAGACCAATATCTTTAGTAATAACGCCAATTGAATTAAGCTCAATGCCTAATTCTTTTTCCAATGCTTTAACTTCTGACACCTTATCTTGTGCAACTGTAAAGCATAATTGATAATCATCGCCACCCGCTAATGGCAAACACCAATCATTAGTTTCTTTTAAATAACTAGCCACCTCTTCCGCCAAAGGGATGTCAGTCAAATTAATCTTTGCGCCTACCTGGGAGCGATTAAGCAAGTGACCAAGGTCTTGCTCTAGGCCGTCCGAGATATCAATGCAAGCGTTAGCAAGACCAATTAAAGATTGGCCAAGTGCCACTTGAGGCTCGGGCGCATTAAACTGTTTTAACAGGTTTTGGCTAGGCTTGATATTTTGTTGAATCTGCCGCCAAGCTAATGCTGCATCGCCAAGTGTATTTGACACAAATATAGTGTCACCCACTTTAGCCGAAGATCTCAACAAGGCCTTATTACTAGGCACAACACCTGTTACGTTAATAGTAATACTTAGTTTGCCTTTAGTTGTATCACCACCAATCAAATCTATTTTGTATCGATTAGCCAGTGTCTTCAGTGATGCTGAAAACGCCTCAAGCCAGACTTGATTATATTCTGGCAGCGTTAACGCCAAAGTAAAATATTTAGGTGTAGCACCCATGGCGGCTAAATCACTCAAATTAACACTAAGCGCCTTGTGTGCAATATCAGCGGGTGAGGTATTAATTGGAAAATGCACACCCTCGATAAGAGTGTCAACACTCATGGCTAATTGCTGTTCTGGCTGAATTGAAATCAGCGCACAATCATCACCAATACCAACAGCTGTTAAATCTAATCTAGTCCAATTGAAATATTTTTCAATTAGATTGAATTCATTCATTGAGGATATTTTTGCGCAAACGTTTGATCAATTTCACCACGACCTGCATTAAACATAGAGCCTGAACCTAATACAGCAGAAACCAACACAGCAAAAAATAAAGGCACTGTGCCTAATAGCGTCATGATTGATCCAATGATACTGGTGCCATCCATACTGCTCACGCCTGAGTCTCCTATCAATAATCCTAGTGAAGTAATCAAAAAGTAAAAGATATAAGCGGTAATTAAAATTTTATAGCGGTTGAGTGACAACTGCCAATGCAAATAAACCAGATATGGATCGTTAGATTTGGCTTTCTTGGTTCGGAAATAGGTGTAAATAATTAACATTGCCGAAATAACAATGGTTAGTCCAATGGCTATATCCAGACTGGTATTCAAGAGTTTAATCAATCCCAATCCACCAATAACATGGATCAAAATGGCGTTAATTGTGAATAGCTCATGAGCTGCTTTTGCCGCCTTACGCTCTTGCTCTGTTGCGTCTATTTTTATAATCATGGCGCTAGTTTACACCATCTGCTTAATCAGCTCAAACCTCTGGAAGGTTTTTACATATAAGCATTGTCAGTATTACTGTGATCAGTCTGATCGCGTACTGATTTTATTTCTGGGAATCTTGCTCTTAATTGTGCCTCAACCCCTTGCTCTAACGTGGCAGCAACCGAAGAACAACCCTGACAACCACCACCGAAATTTAAAATAACATCGTTATTATCCGTAATTTCTACCAAATCAACAAAGCCGCCATGAGAAGCTAACCCTGGGCTAATTTCCGCGGCCAACACATACTTAATTCGTTCAGCCAATGGTGCATCTTCTTTTGGCTCTTCACCTTTGGCATTTGGTGCGGTAATAGTAAGTTTTTTACCTGCACCCTCATCTTTTAATGCTACTTCAGATTCTTTCAAATAAGAAAAATCAACTTTATCGATATACGCAAGAAAGCCTGGATATTCGAACTTTTCATAACCTGGCGTTAAATCTTTAGGATGACAAAAATTAAATGATACAGTAGCAGCAGGTGTGCCAGCTTTTTCAACGCCAACCTTAAGTGCTAATTCTTGATCATCTTGTTGGGCAAATAAATCTGCAACATACACTTGCGCTTCGTCTGTAATCGTAAACATAAAAATCCTTTTGGTTATGTAGTTTGTTTTGGGTGAAAAATAATATTATCAATCAATCGGGTTGATCCTAAAAACACCGCACATAATATCGCAATTTTCGTCGTATTATCAGTAGTAGCGCTAAGGGTATTGGCATCTAACACGGATAAATAATCAATTTTAAAATGCTTTGCTAAAGACTGCTCAGCATTAAGTATCGCAGAGTCAACCGTCTTATTAGATAAAACATCTTGCTTTAATTGCACCAATATTCGATATAAGTGAGCTGCTTCTGTACGCTCTTTAGCTGATAAATACTGATTTCTGGTACTCATGGCAAGACCGTCCGCTTCACGTACAATATCTGCAGATAATATTTTTATCGGCAGTGAATATTCGCTAACCATCTGTTTAATGACCAACAACTGTTGATAGTCTTTTTGGCCAAATATTGCTATATCGGGCGATATAATTTCAAACAATCGATGCACTATTTGCACCACTCCATCAAAATATCCTGGACGTTTCTCCCCACACAAACCTTCAGCTAAATGACCAGCTTTTATATTAGTGGAAAAACCATCTGGATACATCTGCTGAGCATCAGGTGTAAAAACCCCTGCCACTTGAAGTGCCTCAAGTTGTTTTAAATCTTCTTTTAAAGTATTTGGATACTGTTCAAAATCTTCGTTTTCACCAAATTGAGTAGGATTAACAAAAATACTAACAATGACATTATCAGCCTGTTGTTTTGCCTGCTCAACCAATGACAAATGCCCTTGGTGCAGTCCACCCATAGTTGGCACAAAAGCAACACTTTTACCTGCCAACCTCCAAGTTGACACCAAATCTGAAACCTGTTGATTAGTCTGACAAACCTGCATTGTCTTTATTTTGAACATGCTTTAAAAAAATACGCTAATGGTGTTGGATTTATTTTTGCATAATCTAGCAAAATATAATACAACGCTTTATTGTTTTCATTAATCGTTGGTGGCTTAACACCTATTTGTAAACACTGTGCCAGAATAATCAAACGCCCCATGCGCCCATTACCATCACTAAACGGATGAATCATTTCAAAATAGTAGTGTGACTTTGCAATGTCACTTAAGCTTTGAATATTGCTGTATTCTTTTACCCAATTCTCCAACTCTTCTTCAATATCGTCCGGATGAGTAAGTTGCGTATCACTATTAGGCAAAACTCTTTGCTTAGTAGAAAATTCACCCGCATTATCAATCAGTCCTCGCATC
>NZ_JAQRMS010000044.1 GCF_028599055.1 Candidatus Thioglobus sp. | reverse complement strand
GTTACTACAATGAAGTTGAGCGTTTTCCTGTGTTTACCGTAGAGCGTATCACGCATCGAAAAAATCCTATTTATCACTCCACTTATACGGGCAAACCCATTGACGAGCCTGCCGTTTTAGGCGTAGCACTTAACGAAGTGTTTGTGCCTTTGTTGCAGCAACAATACCCAGAGATTACTGATTTTTATTTACCGCCAGAAGCCTGCTCCTACCGCATGGCTGTAGTTAGTATTAAAAAGCAATACCCAGGTCATGCCAAACGGGTAATGATGGGTGTTTGGTCATTCTTGCGTCAATTTATGTACACCAAATTTGTGATTATCGTCGATGACGATATCGATGTTAAAGATTGGAAAGAAGTTATTTGGGCGATGACTACACGAGTAGACCCCACCCGTGACACCACATTGATCGACAACACCCCAATTGATTACCTAGATTTCGCCTCCCCTATTTCTGGTCTTGGCTCCAAGATGGGTATCGACGCCACCAACAAACTCCCTGGAGAGACGGATCGTGAATGGGGTACGCCAATTGTGATGGATAAAGATATTATTCAAAGGGTGGATGACATTTGGTCAGATTTAAAGATTGATTAATTGCAAAAAATCCTGAATTAACTATTTACAATTCAGCTTAACAAAGTATAATTCTTTTTTTTCGGAGTGTAGCGCAGCTTGGTAGCGTATCTGGTTTGGGACCAGGTGGTCGAAGGTTCAAATCCTTTCACTCCGACCATATTATAAATTTGCTCATAAACTCTTGAAAAATCCTAATGGATTTCAGTAGCAAAACACCTATTTTAGGTTTATGCGCCCTTAGCTCAGCTGGATAGAGCAACGGCCTTCTAAGCCGTAGGTCACACGTTCGAATCGTGTAGGGCGTACCAAGTTTATGGCGGGAATAGCTCAGTTGGTAGAGCCCCGGATTGTGATTCCGGTTGTCGCGGGTTCAAACCCCGTTTCTCGCCCCATATTTTAAAAGGCCTTGCGGCCTTTTTTTATGTCTGATTGTAGGTACTTTTTCTAATAAAGTGCACTTTTGCGCGCACTTATGTATCTATACCCATTTCTCTCAGCATTAAATAGGCTTCAAGATCATCACACCCGCCCACATGTTTTTCACCAAGGAAAATTTGCGGATAAGTCAACTCATTAGGCGCCATTTTAAGCATGTCATCGTTTGTCCAATTAACTTCATCTACCAAACGAACTTCGTATTCAACACCCTCTTCATCCAGCATTTCTTTTGCTTGAGAACAGTATAAGCAATTAGGCTTTGTCCAAATTATATTTTTCATTATTAATTAATCTAAGTGTTAAAAATTCGATCAACATCTTGTTCATCAAAGAATAGATGCTCATTACAAATTTCATTGTGAATGGCTATTTCTCCACGCTCTTTTAGCAAATCGCGAGCATCTTGCTCGCCCAAATCAAAGATAATTTTTTCAAAACGTTTGCGATCTTTTGCGCATTCATACGTCACTGTATTGGCATCAAATAATTCTAATGTTTCTTCATGGAATAATCGATGAAGCAGTGATTCAACCGATAACTCATTTAGCTCTTGATTAGTTATTGTGTTGGCTAACACACCTACCCTGTGCCAACCTTCATCATCATGCTGATCAGCTTCAGGTAGTTTTTGTAACAATAGTGCACTCAAATTATCAGCGGTTGAACTTACCCACAATTTAGACTCTAATTGCTCTGATTGTGAAAAATAATCCTCAAATGTATCGATTAATCCTTTGGCATTTCTAGGCACTAGAGACTGAAAACTATGATCTGTTTGTGCATTATACAAAGTAGCGACAATTTGACCTTCTCCTAAGATTTCATCTAAAGAATGCTCAGCTGTTATGCTGCCCTCTGAGCGCACCATACCTCGAATTTTTAAATCGTTAGTTACCTCAACTAGCAATAAATTAACCATGCCATCGCCTTGTACTTGCAGGGTTAATTTGCCTTGATGCTTCATGCCATTGGCCAGAAAAATTCCCAGAGCGCTTAGCTCGCCCAATAATTGACGTATTAATTCGCCATAACCTCGATTATGGATCATTGCTTGCCAGGCATCGTTTAACGCAATATGCTGGCCGCGAATGTCTAAATCTTTAAAAATAAATCTTGTTTGTGTATTCATAGGTATGATTTTAATTTATAGCCAAGCAAGCAAGTAACAAAGTGATCGAAAGAAAAATTACCATTAAAACTGAAAATAAATTGCTCATTGATGCTTTAGTTGACGCAACAAGCCTCTCTAAACAAGCACTTAAAACTGCTCTAGATAAAGGTTGCGTCTGGCTTAAGGCGGGTAAAAAAACCAACCGCATTCGTCGCATTAAAAAGCCACTTAAAACTGGCAACGAAGTGTTTATTTATTTTAATGAAAAAATTTTATCCGCAATACCAAAACAACCCACCCTGATTCTGGATAAAAAAGGCTATAGCATCTGGTTTAAACCAGCAGGGGTGTTTTCTCAAGGGTCAAAATGGGGGGATCATTGTGCACTCACTAGACTGGTTGAGAAAAAACTAGATCGACCCACTTTTTTGGTGCACCGCCTTGATCGTGCAACCAGCGGAATTATGCTGATCGCTCACTCAAAAGCCATGGCCAAAGCACTGTCGACATTATTTGCTGATAGACTAATCAAGAAAACTTATTTGGCAATCGTATCGGGAGACTTTCCCCATAAAAAAATCAGCTTAACGTCTGATATTGATGGAAAACATGCGTTAAGTCATATCACCAAGCTTGGTCAAAATGAACAAAAATCTCTACTTAGCGTGCACATTGAAACCGGGCGAAAGCATCAAATTAGAAAACACTTAAGTGAGATAAATTTTCCTATTATTGGTGATCGTTTATACGGCACTGCCAAGAAAAATCATCCAGAAGATTTACAACTGCAAGCCATTAATTTAGCGTTTAATTGCCCGATTGATCAACAACCAATCAATATTACTCTGCCTGATGAAGATCAACTAAAGCTTTAGATTAAGAGCAATCTCGCTCCACTTCCCTATCCCAAATAGCTGGAATAATAATTCGTAAACATTCTGCCACTGATAGCTCTGCACAAATCGCAGGCTCGTCTAGCTTTTGATGTTTATGCTTTTCAGGAGTAATAGGTACAGGAGGTTTTAGCGTTATGTCTGCTGTGTTTTTTTGATCTTCACAGCCTGATAACAATAACAACGACAAAAATAAAATTCTAATCATGCCAATAATTGTACGCCAATTGACTTGAATCTAGATGATAAAATCCCCATCTATTACTTACTATATAAATTTAAAAGGAAACCCATGCGCAGAATATTTTTATTTTTAATGACCAATATTGCCATTCTGGTTTTACTCAGCATCACACTAAGTTTATTAGGTGTTGAAGGTATTTTGGCTGAAAATGGATCGGATCTTGATCTAAATGCACTGCTCATCTTTTCAGCTGTATTTGGTTTTGGCGGTGCGTTTATTTCATTGGCTATTTCTAAGTGGATGGCCAAGCGCATGACCGGCGCCGTCGTGATTGAATCACCAGCCACTAATCTTGAAAAATGGCTAATGACAACTGTTGAAAGCCAAGCAAAAATCGTTGGTATTCAAATGCCAGAAGTAGCAATTTTCCCCTCTGCCTCAATGAATGCATTTGCCACGGGTGCAAGCAAAAATAAAGCACTAGTTGCTGTTTCTCAAGGCTTGTTAGATAACATGAATAAAGGTGAAATAGAGGCGGTGGTTGGCCATGAAATGAGCCATGTGGCAAATGGTGACATGGTTACTCTGACATTGATTCAGGGTGTTGTTAACACCTTTGTTATCTTCTTCTCACGTGTTATTGGTCATTTTGTTGATCGTGTTATTCTAAAGAATAATCGTGGTCATGGTATTGGCTATTTTGTTACTACTTTATTTGCACAAATTGTACTATCCATCTTAGCTTCAACGATTGTCATGTATGTATCGCGTAAGCGCGAATTTGTTGCTGATACCGGTGGTGCTGATTTAGCCGGACACCAAAATATGATTGGCGCGCTGAAACGCCTTGGTCAAGTTGAGCCTGAAGCGCTACCTGAGCAAATGGCTGCTTTTGGTATTGATGATAAAAAAGGTTTTGCTGCTTGGTTTTCATCACACCCACCTATTGAAGATCGTATTGCTGCACTAGAGGCACGCGCCACAAACCTAGGAAAATAAATTATGGCTATTGATATTAAATCATCAGATGAAATAGAAAAAATGCGCGTAGCTGGGCGCTTAGCAGCTGACGTGCTTGATATGATTTCGCCCCATGTTAAAGCGGGCGTTAGCACTGATGAACTAGACAAACTCTGCCATGATTATATTGTTGACGTGCAAAAGGCTATTCCTGCACCACTGAATTATCACGGTTTTCCAAAGTCAATTTGTACCAGTATTAACAACGTAGTGTGTCACGGCATCCCTTCAGACAAACGCTTAAAAAAAGGTGATATTGTTAACATAGACATTACCGTGATCAAAGATGGCTACCATGGTGACACCTCTAAAATGTTTACAATTGGCAAGGCCAGTGTCAAATCACAACGCATTTGTCGAGTGGCTCAAGAATGCTTGTATGTTGGTATTAAGAAAGTTAAGCCTGGTATTCAATTAGGCGAAATTGGCCGTGCCATTGGTGCGCATGCACAAGCTAATAACTATTCTATTGTGCATGACTATTGTGGTCACGGCATTGGTTTAAAATTTCATTCAGAGCCACAAGTCGTACATTACGATGATGGCAACGTCGCATCAAGCCCAATTTTAGAAGAAGGCATGACCTTTACCATTGAGCCAATGGTGAATGTTGGTGGTTATGAGGTGGCTACATCCAAGGTTGATGGTTGGACAGTGACCACCAAAGACCGCTCATTATCGGCACAATGGGAACACACCATTTTAGTAACTAAAGATGGCTATGAAATCCTCACTCTACGAGCAGAAGAGGACATTTAATCTAGGGCTAGCTTATGCTAAAATAAGTGTTTTTATTGTCACCTAACTCTAAGCGTTGAAAAACCTAAGAAACTATTTTATTTCTGGCCTGCTTTTTTGGATTCCATTAGGCCTAAGCATTGTTGTTATCAAGTTCTTTTTAGAGCTGGTCAACGACATCGTGCCTGCGCAGTATTTACCCGAAGCTTTATTCAATCTAGAGCGCGCCATTCCAGGATCCGGTATTGTTTGGGTGTTGCTAATTATTATTATTACTGGCATCTTGGTTAATAATTTTATTGGCCGAAAAATTATTGAATTATGGGAAAAACTCCTAGATAAAATCCCAGGATTTCGTGGCATTTATAAAGCCTTAAAACAGCTTTCTGATACCGTGCTTAGCCCATCAGGCAATAGCTTTAAAAAAGCCCTATTAGTCGAATACCCGCGTAAAGGTATGTGGACTATCGCCTTTCAAACTGGTAATTACCAGGGGGAAGTAGAGGAAAAAATTGGGCAAGAAATTATTAATATTTACGTGCCAACAACACCCAACCCGACCTCTGGTTTTTTTATCATGCTACCCAAAAGTGACGTGATTGAGCTAGACATGAGTGTTGATGAAGCATTTAAACTGATCATCTCTACCGGTGTGGTAGAACCAAACAAAGGATAAAAATATGAGAACGAATTATTGTGGCGAATTAAACAAAGACAACATCGATCAAACGGTAGAAATATGTGGCTGGGTAAATCGTCGTCGTGACCATGGTGGTGTGATCTTTTTGGATATGCGTGATAAGCGCGGCATTGCTCAAGTTGTAATCAACCCAGATAATGCTGATTTTGCAACCGCTGAAACCATTCGTAATGAATTTGTACTAAAAGTTAGCGGTACAGTGATTGCCAGAGGTGAAGGTCTAGCCAACCCAAAACTAGCCTCAGGTGAAATTGAGATTGTTGCTGACAAAATTGAGATTCTTAACGCTTCTAAGCCGACACCTTTTCAGATTGATGCAACTGACACCTCAGAAGAAGTTCGATTGAAATATCGCTACCTTGACTTACGCAACGATGCCATGCAAAAACGCATGAGACTTCGTTCAAAAGTTACGCACTTTATGCGTGAGTTTATGGATGACAATGATTTTTTAGACATTGAAACACCATTTTTAACCAAGGCCACGCCAGAAGGTGCGCGTGATTATTTAGTACCTTCACGCACCCATCCAGGTGAGTTTTTTGCCCTACCTCAATCACCACAGTTATTCAAACAACTCTTAATGATGTCGGGTTTTGAGCGCTACTATCAAATCGTTAAGTGCTTTAGAGATGAAGATTTGCGTGCTGATCGCCAACCAGAATTCACTCAGCTAGATATTGAAACCTCATTTATGAATGAAGTTGAAATTATGGCGATGATGGAAGAAATGACTCGCGGCATGTTTAAACATGCTATTGATGTTGACTTAGGCGATAACTTCCCACAAATTACCTATGCTGACGCCATGCATTTATACGGTGTTGATCGCCCTGATATGCGAATCCCGATGCAAATGACTGACATGGATGAGCTTATGCAAGGTGTTGACTTTAATGTATTTTCTGGCCCTGCTAGCAATGACGACTCTCGCGTTGCTGCACTTCGCGTACCCGGTGGTGCAAGCATTAGCCGTAAAAAAATTGATAAATACACAAAATACGTTAGCATTTACGGCGCCAAAGGCTTGGCTTATATTAAACTCAACGAAGATGGCCCAGCCTCTCCAATTTTAAAATTCTTAGGCGATGAAATAACCGCTAAAGTAATTGAAATGACTGGCGCTCAAACAGGCGATATCATTTTCTTTGGTGCGGATAAAACCAAAATTGTTAATGAGGCACTGGGTAATTTGCGTGAACAACTAGCCAAAGACTTAGACTTGTATGAAAAAGAATGGGCGCCAATTTGGGTGATTGACTTTCCGATGTTTGATCAAAACGATGACGGCTCATTAAGCGCTATTCATCATCCGTTCACCGCACCAAGTGTTGATGCTAACACCTTAGAAAAAACAGCGGAAACCGCCCTATCAAGAGCTTACGATTTAGTCATTAATGGCTCGGAAGTGGGTGGCGGTTCTATTCGTATTCACCAAGTAGAAATGCAGCAAACTGTTTTAAAACTATTGGGTATTTCTGACGAAGAGGCGCAAGATAAATTCGGCTTCTTACTAGATGCACTTGAGTACGGTTGTCCACCGCATGGTGGCATGGCGTTTGGCCTTGATCGTTTGGTAATGATCATGACAGGTAGTGATTCAATTCGTGATGTGATTGCTTTCCCTAAAACACAAACAGCCGCTTGTTTATTAACCGATGCGCCAGCTGAAGTGCCAAGAAAAGTACTTCGTGAACTTAGCGTACAAGTGAGTTTAGCGAAAAAAGACTAAATTTTTGTGAGCAGTATTACCGATCAAATTAAGGCTGAATTAACCGCTAATAATGCCGTTTTGGTAGCGCATTATTACGTCAGTTCTGAATTACAAACGCTGGCTGAAGCAACAGGTGGTATTGTTTCAGACTCCTTAGAGATGGCGCGCTTTGGTCAAAATTCTGATGCTGATACCATTGTTGTAGCTGGTGTTAAATTTATGGGTGAAACGGCCAAAATCCTTTCTCCTGAAAAAACCGTGCTAGTGTTAGACACAGAGGCAACCTGCTCTTTAGATGAAGATTGTCCAATTGATGAATTTTCAAAATTCTGCGATCAACATCCTCAGCGAACTGTCGTGGTCTATGCCAATACTAGCGCCGAAGTTAAAGCACGTGCTGATTGGGTGGTCACTTCAGGTAGTGCACTTAAGGTTGTTGAGCATTTAAAAAACCAAGGTAAAAAAATCCTTTGGGCGCCTGACAAGCACTTAGGTAATTATGTTCAACAAGAAACCGGCGCTGACATGCTACTTTGGCAAGGTTCTTGCGTGGTTCATGAGCGCTTTAAGGCAGATGCTTTAGCAAATTTGAAAGCACACCATCCAGATGCTGCTATTTTAGTACATCCAGAATCACCACAATCTGTGGTTGATTTAGCCGATGTTGTTGGCTCAACCACCGCTCTGATTAACGCTGTACGTGATCGAGATGAGCAAGTCTTTATTGTGGCCACTGATAACGGTATTTTTCATAAGATGCGTGAAGTCGCCCCTCATAAAACATTAATTGAGGCGCCAACCGCTGGCGTTGGTGCAGATTGTGAATCTTGTGCGCACTGCGAGTGGATGGCAATGAACACTTTAGAGAACTGCCTCAGCACATTAAAAACGGGCAACAATGAGATAAAAATTGATTCGTCAGTTAATCGACAAGCGCAAAACTCAATACAAAAATTACTCGACTTTACCGCATAAGGTAAAATCTAACAAACTTAAAAACTGGAGATAACTTCATGGCTGGACATAGTAAATGGCACAATATTCAACACCGTAAAGGCGCACAGGATGCCAAACGTGGAAAAATCTTTACCAAGCTCATTAAGGAAATCGTTATCGCTGCTAAAGCAGGTGGTGGTGTGATTGAAAATAACCCAGGCCTTAGGATGGTAATCGATAAGGCGCTAGCTGCTAATATGAAGCGTGACACCATTGAAAATGCAGTTAAACGTGGCTCAGGCGATCTTGAAGGTGAAAACTATGATGAGGTGCGTTATGAAGGTTACGGCCTTGCAGGTACAGCAATTATGGTTGATACACTAACTGACAATCGCAATCGTACGGTTGCTGATGTGCGTCATGCCTTTACTAAACATGGGGGTAATTTAGGCACTGATGGCTCAGTTAATTATTTATTCACCAAGCAAGGTTTTATCAATTTTGAATCTGGCGATGAAGATCAAATTATGGAAGTGGCGCTAGATAGTGGCGCTGAAGATGTTGTTACTAACGAAGACGGCTCAATTGATGTGATCACCACCCCTGAAGAATTCTTCACGGTTAAAGACGCACTGACTGATGCAGGTCTTGAATCTACACATTCACAAGTAACCATGGAGCCTTCAACACGTGTAGAGCTTAACCTGCAAGATGCTGAAAAATTTATGAAATTAATTGAACGCTTAGAAGATTTAGACGACACACAAGAGGTTTATCACAATGCTGATATTTCTGAAGAGGTTATGGCACAACTATGATTCACATCCATCAAGGCATTAGTGCATTAGGCGCTTTTAAAACTCAAGCTTTACAAGCTAAACTATCTCAAGCTCAGCCCGGCCTATCACTACTAGGCGCTGAATTTATTCATTTCGCTGACCTTAATGCAAGCCTTGATGAAAATCAAACAAACCAGTTGGCACAATTACTTTCCTATAGTGAAACGCTAACGATTAATAACGCTAAATCTAGCCTTATTATTATTCCAAGACTAGGAACAATCTCGCCTTGGTCTTCCAAGGCAACGGATATCATGCACTTATGTGATATGGCGCAAATCAACCGCATAGAACGCGCTGTTATTTATCATTTTGATACTGAAATCATTAACCAAGCAGAAGTATTAACTTGTGTGATGGACAAAATGACTGAATCAGAATTAAATAGTATTGATGATGCACACAGGTTGTTTGACCATTTTGAGCCGCAACCTTTCGTGCGTGTTGATATTCTATCTCAAGGGAAGTCAGCCTTAGAAAAGACCAATGCCGAATTAGGGCTGGCTTTATCTACGGGTGAAATTGACTATCTGGTTGATAGTTTTACCAAACTTGAGCGTAATCCAACTGACATTGAGCTTATGATGTTTGCACAGGCAAACTCTGAGCATTGTCGCCATAAAATCTTTAACGCTGATTGGAAAATTGACGATGTAGAGCAAGCTAAGAGTCTGTTTGCCATGATTCGAAACACCTATCACAAACATCCTGAAGGCCTACTCAGTGTTTACTCTGACAACTCAGCAGTTATGGCAGGTTATGAAGGTGAGCGCTTTTATGCAGATAAAGACGGAAAATACGTCAGCTCAACAGAGCACCGCGCCATCTTAATGAAAGTAGAAACACACAATCACCCTACCGCAATTGCCCCACACCCAGGCGCTGCAACTGGCTCGGGTGGTGAGATTCGAGACGAAGGTGCAACGGGTCAAGGCTCTAAACCTAAAGTTGGCTTGTGTGGATTCAGTGTTT
>NZ_JAQRMS010000043.1 GCF_028599055.1 Candidatus Thioglobus sp. | reverse complement strand
ACGCAAATTCCCTTTTCTCGCCGTCACCAGCTACATTCTCAACACAACGACCACACAGCTCAGGATGCTCGTTATTAGCACCAACATCTTCACGGTGATGCCAACAGCGCACGCATTTTTCATGTGTTGACTGGGTCACTTTAATATACACACCCTCGCCTGCTGGCATGCAATCCTGTGTTTTATCAGTTAGCGGGTGAATTCGCGCATAAGAAGTGATGAAAATAAAACGCAGCTCGTCACCTAATTGACCAAGCGCATCAAATGTTTTTTCATCACAATACAAATCCACCTCAGCATCAAGTGAAGAGCCAATTACTTTATCACTACGCATTTGCTCCATTTGTTTACGAATAAATGGATTGATATCTCTGGCAGTCTCAATGGCTGAATGCTGATAACCCGATGTTAAGCCTTGATACCATTCGCCCAAGAAAATACTGTTGGTTTTTTCATTCGGCATGTTTTGCCAAATCTCCTCAGCCGTAAACGACAATACCGGAGACAGCCATCTAACCATCGCCTCTAAAATATGGTTAAGCGCTGTTTGCGCACTACGGCGCGCTCTTGAATCTTCCTGTGTTGTGTACTGTCGGTCTTTAATTACGTCCAGGTAAAAACCGCCCAAATCATTACTGCAGAAATTCAAAATTAATTGAATAGCATGATGGAAATTGTACTGTTCATAAGCAGTTAACACTTGTGTTTGCAAATCAGCTGTTTTAGATACAATCCATCGATCCAAATCAAGCATTTCATCCGCTGCTAGTGTATGTTTTTCAGGGTTAAAGCCGCTGGTATTGGCCAACATAAAGCGCATGGTGTTACGAATGCGGCGATAAGAATCTGCAGAACGTTTTAAAATTTCATCAGAAACGGTCATCTCACCCGTATAGTCCGTTGAAGCAATCCACAATCTTAAAATATCAGCACCAAGATTGTTAACCACTTTTTGCGGGCTCATTACATTACCCAGTGATTTACTCATTTTTTTGCCGTCTTTATCAACGGTAAAACCATGAGTTAGCACTTGCTTATAAGGTGCCCTACCGTTAATTGCCACCGAGGAGATAAGTGAAGACTGGAACCAGCCACGATGCTGATCAGAGCCTTCTAAGTATAAATCAGCCACATCAGACAAACCTTCTCTTGCCTTCAGGACAGCAAAATGGCTCACGCCAGAATCAAACCATACATCCAGCGTATCGGTTGCTTTTTCGTAGTCATCAGCCTCACCACCCAACAAATCTTGAATGTCTGTTTCAAACCAAGCTTCAATACCATTTTTTTCAATCAATGCAGAAACGGTTTTGAACAATTCTTTGGTGTTTGGATGTAGCTCACCGGTTTGTTTATGAGTGAACAATGTAATTGGCACCCCCCAAAATCTCTGACGAGAAATACACCAATCAGGACGATTACCAACCATCAGCTCAATACGTTTTTTACCCCAATCAGGAATCCAATCCACTTTCGGAATTTCACTATTAACCGCATCACGCAAGCCATTATCTTGCATGGATACAAACCATTGAGGGGTTGCTCTGAAAATAACTGGAGTTTTATGGCGCCAACAATGCGGATAAGAATGCACAAGCGGCTCATGCTTAACCAAGGCATTATGAGATTTTAAAATCTCTAAAACACTGGCGTTTGCCTTAAAAATAAACTGGCCTGCTAATAGTTCTGTATCTTCAAAAAACACACCGCGACCATCTACCGGGCAGTTAACCGGCAAGTCGTATTGCTTACCGACTGCAAAGTCCTCTTGACCATGAGCAGGTGCTGTGTGCACCGCACCAGTACCCGCATCCGTGGTGACATGATCGCCTAAAATAACTGGCACTTGTTTGTCGTAAAATGGGTGTTGTGCTTTCAAGCCTTCAAGCTCACTACCTGTAAAAATTTGCTCAGAAATGCTCGCTTGAGACTCATAGCGCGCCAACGCATCTTGTGCCAAATCTTGAGCCAATAATAAATATTCATCACCCATATCAGCCAACACATAATTAAGCTCTGGATGAAGTGCCACCGCCTCATTAGCAGGCAGTGTCCAAGGCGTGGTTGTCCAGATAACCACAGAAACCGGCTTTTCAACCTTAAAAATTGAATCATCAATAATGCGGAACTTAACATCAATCGCATCGGACTGCTTGTCCTTATATTCAACCTCGGCCTCAGCTAATGCAGAACCACACTCAGTACACCAGTGAACCGGCTTGTAGCCTTTTGATACGTGACCATTGTCAACAATTTCGCCTAACGCACGAACAATATCCGCTTCATACTGAAAATCTTTGGTTAGGTAAGGATTATTCCAATCACCCAAAATACCCAAACGCTGGAAATCAAGCTTTTGCTTGGCCACTTGGGTGTCAGCATACTTGCGACATTCCGCTCGAAAACTATTGGCATCAATTTTTACACCCACTTTGCCTTTTTTCTTTTCAACATTTAGCTCAATTGGCAATCCGTGACAATCCCAACCAGGCACATACGGCGCATCAAAGCCTGACAAAGATTTTGACTTAACAATAATATCTTTTAAAACCTTGTTAACTGCATGGCCAATATGAATATCACCATTTGCGTACGGCGGTCCATCGTGTAGTGTAAATTTAGGCTTGCCTTGATTGTTTTTTCTAATTTGCGCGTACAAATCATCATCTTGCCATTTTTTTAGAAAGCCGCCTTCACGATTTGCAAGGTTTGCTTTCATGGCAAACTTAGTGGCAGGCAGGTTTAGAGTGGGTTTGTAATCAGACATTGACGCTTAAAAATATTAGAGACTAAAAAGCGATATTATACGTGATGGGCAGGGTTTTTTGACAATGAAAAACAGCTCTTAACGCAAGAAGTGTCTACTTTCTTGAACGAAAATACAGGTGAATATAAACAGCTAAAACCAATGAAGCAACCATAAAAAATATGGCAAACCAAAAAACACTGTCGGTATTCAAGGGGACTTCTAAAAACATTGATAAAATTTTATAAGCACCCTTGATTCATCAATAGGCACAATTAATCCTCTTGTTTGTTTTAACAAGAGGATGGTACAGTATGGTTTTTTTTAAAATTTATCGCTTAAAGGCTTTAAATCTTCTACCGATAACAAATACAACAAATGTAACAACAGCTAACGCTACCATTAGTAAACTCATGTAGAAAACCGTATCTGTGTTCAACTCATTCATGATCATGACTATTCCCTCTTTATTTAATTAATAACAGGGATATTCTATCAATAGAGCTGATTAAAATAATTGACCTAAGTCAAAAATTGTTAAAAAAATTTAAAATAGATATTGCGCATGCTGTTTAATGCGCTCAAGTTACGATAAAAAACTTTTCTTTAGTGAGCTTTAATTCTTGCCTTGGCAATGCCAAATACAATACCAACAATAACGGTTAACACCACCATAGTCACACTTAGGTAAAAAACAATATCATTATTTAACTCATTCATAATCATAAGACCACCTTTTGTTTGTTATTAAATGAGATTATTCTAACAAAAACTTGATTTAAATCAAGTTTTTTTTCGATTATAGCTTGACTGAATTTAATAATAATTTAACCTGACCCGGTTTAAGATAGTCGTATTGATTGGCTTTGAGTTTTTCTGGCAGACGAATTTCACCAAAACGAATACGGATCAAACGTGATACTTTAAAGCCAAGTGACTCCCACAAACGTCTAACTTCGCGCTTTCGACCCTCTTTTAATACAACTTTATACCAACGATTCGCACCCTCGCCGCCACCAATAGTCACTCGATCAAAGCGTGCAAAGCCGTCCTCAAGTTCAATGCCGGTTGTGAGTTGTTTAATATCCTCATTCTCTACTTGGCCCAAAACACGCACGGCATATTCGCGATCAATTTCAGAGCTTGGATGCATGAGTTTATTGGCCAAATCACCATTATTGGTAAACAGCAACAACCCTGATGTATTAAGATCTAGACGCCCTACCATCACCCAACGTGACTCTTTTGGCAATAAGCTATAAACACTTTTTCGCCCTTCTTCGTCCTTGTTGGAGCAAATCACGCCAGCTTGCTTATTAAGAATAATAACTTTAGTCTCTTCCTCTTTGTAACGCTCAAGATCAATACTGCGCCCATCAATTTTAACTTTATCGGTTATCTCGCATTTGTCGCCAATTTGGGCAACTTTGTTATTAACTTCAATACGACCTTGTTCGATCAACCTTTCGGCCCATCGACGAGATCCATAACCCGCAGTTGCAATCAGTTTTTGTAGTCTTTCAGCCATAATTAGTAAGTGATACCCATATGTTCTCGCACTTCAGCCATGGTCTCTTTAGCCACTCTTCTGGCTTTGTCAGAACCTTCATGAATAATTTGTTTAATCAAATCTGGGTCTGCCTGGTACTTAGCAATACGCTCTTGCATTGGTATAAGTTCAGCCTTAACAGCATCAATCACCGGTTGCTTGCATTCTACACAGCCCATCTTAGCCTTGGTGCAACCATCAACTACCCATTCACAAGTTTGCGCATCTGAATAGACTTCGTGCAATTGCCAAACTGGGCATTTGTTTGGGTCTCCTGCGTCAGTCAGCTTAATGCGGGCTGGGTCTGTCGGCATGCGCTTAATCTTAGTTTCAATTTCATCTGCTGTATCGCGCAAAGAAATGGTGTTACCATAAGATTTACTCATCTTTTGACCATCTAATCCTGGCATTTTTGACGCTTTGGTTAGTAGCGATTCAGGCTCTGGCAAAATAATTTTACCCACACCTTCAATATAGCCTGCTAAGCGCTCACGATCACCCAAAGTGATATTTTGCTGCTCTTGCAATAAAGCTTGAGCCTTGATCAATGCCTCGTCATCACCTGTTTCTTGATAGGCTTTGCGCAAAGAACGGAATAATTTCGCCTGTTTTTTACCCATTTTACCAATCGCAGTTTCAGCTTTTTCTTCAAAATCTGCTTCACGACCATAAATATGATTAAATCGGCGCGCCACTTCACGGGTTAATTCCACATGTGCCACTTGATCCTCACCCACAGGCACCAATCCGGCCTTATACATTAAGATATCAGCACTTTGTAATAACGGATAACCCAAGAATCCGTATGTGCCTAAATCTTTAGTTTTAAGCTTAAGCTGCTGATCTTTGTAAGATGGCACACGCTCTAACCAAGAGAGTGGTGTTGTCATTGATAACAACAAGTGTAATTCGGCGTGCTCTGGCACTTTTGATTGTACAAAAATCGTTGATGTGTTTGGGTTAATGCCGGCTGCCAACCAATCAACCACCATCTCCATTACATTGGCTTCAAGGTCAATCTTGTCAGAATAATGCGTGGTAAAGGCATGCCAATCAGCCACGAAAAAGTATGAATCATACTCATTTTGCAAATCAAGCCAGTTTTTTAATACTCCGTGATAATGACCTAAATGAAGACGACCTGTTGGTCGCATGCCGGATAAAACTCGATTGTCTTGCATGGATGATTGCGTTAAATTAATTAAGGCGCATTATACCAAGGCTCTCTACGCTTGTGCGTAAAGCGCAAGCCCATCTAAGACTAAATGCGGTTTGATATCAACTGAATGCTTTAATCGATAGGCGATAATTTTAGCGTCACCGCCAGTGAGGATAATTTGCAAATCGCCGTATTGTTCAAGATAGCTTTCAATCTGCTGATTAATAACACTCATAAACATTTGCGCTGTGCCATATTCCCAGGCATCCTTGGTATTATTCGCACTCTTCTCTAGAGTTAATTGCTTAGAATCATTAGAAAATTGAATAAAACTACGACGCAACACACCCAGACCTGGCATGATTAATCCACCCTGATGCTCGCCACCAGCAAGCACTAAGTCAAATGTGAGTGCACTGCCCGCATCAATAATGAGTCGAGTTTGTTTAGGATATTGATCGATACTTGCAATCATAGCCAAGAATCGATCTACACCCAAATCCTCGGGCGCACCATAGGCAGATTTAAATTGTTGAAACTGCGCTGGTGATTTAACAAACCTTGTGTTTTTTAAGCTTTTCAACAAAGACCGATCACCAACACAAGCAACATAAATCCGCTCAGCTTTAGGCAATACCTTAGAGTCGAAGTCTAGTGCTAACGCAAAACGATGCTCGCCTTTAAACAGCCACTTGACTAGCGTATTGCCAATATCAATTAATAAACAATCGTTTTTCATTATTAAGCTCTAATAGGGTTTGTATTTTTTATTATATCGAGGCGTAAGATTAACTTTAAATCAGGAGTTTGCAAATTGTAAATGACTGATTTAAAGTTAATCGACAACAAGGATATTATGAAAAATAAATTATCCAAATGGAATGCCACTTAGCCACATATGAGTCACGATACTAGCTGCATACCCCAGAGCGATCACTGGCATCCATTTCAGGTGTGAGCCAAAAGTATACAAGCCTTTTGATTGACCCATGAGCGCCACACCAGCAGCAGAACCGACTGATAACAAGCTACCACCTACGCCAGCGGTGAGTGTCACCAATAGCCATTGATTTAACGACATATCAGGGTTCATGGTTAATACCGCAAACATCACTGGAATATTATCTACCACAGCAGACAGTAAGCCTATCAAAATATTTGCATAAGTTGCGCCGAGTGAAGTGTACATCAGCTCAGATGTCATCGCTAAATAACCCATAAATCCTAATCCGCCAACACTAACAATAACACCAAAGAAAAATAATAGCGTATCCCACTCAGCACCCGCTACTTTTCTAAACACATCAAACCCATCCTCTTGGGTACGCTCCTCAACTTTACGAATAAAGAATGCGACTACCATTAAATAGCTCAAACCCAACATCATGCCCATCGCTGGCGGCAGGTGCAAGAAGCTATGGAAAATTACTGCTGTGGCGATTGTCAATATAAACAACGCAACAATAACCAATCCACCTATCTTAATATTAATTATTTCACCGCTAGAGGTAGCTTTTTCATTTTTAATGGCAAAATGCATAATTGCCGCAGGAATAACAAAGTTAATTAGTGATGGAATAAACAATGCAAAGAATTCAGAGAATTCAACCAAACCTTTTTGCCAAACCATTAACGTGGTGATATCACCAAATGGGCTAAATGCACCACCAGCATTCGCCGCCACCACGATATTGACCATGGCAATGGAAACAAAGCGTGGATTACTCGAACCCACAGCCAAAACAACGGCACCCATAATAAGCGCTGTTGTTAGATTATCTGCAATGGGTGAGATGAAGAATGCTAGAAATCCTGTCATCCAAAAAAGCTGTCTAAAGGTAAAGTCTTTTGACACCAACCAAGCCTTTAAACTCTCAAACACCAGCCTTTCTTTCATGGCTTCAATATAAGTCATCGCAACTAGCAAGAATAGAAATAGCTCGGCATACTCCAATAAATTATGTCTAAGCGCAACTTCTGCTGAATGTGGCAACCCGTGTGAAGCATACACCCAACCAATCAAACCCCAAATAACACCTGCAACCAAAATAACAGGCTTGGACTTTCTGAAATGTGTAAATTCTTCCACCATCACTAGAATATAAGCCAAGGCAAATAATGCTAGGGCTGTATAACCTACCCAATGACTAGTCAAATCAAGGGATTCGCCCACCGATGCATTAGCAAAAGACGATAAAGGTAAAAGCAATAACGTTAGAAATTTAATCATGTTGGATTTTATTAATCGGGTGGCTGTTAATGGTTACCGTGTCGTTTTCATGTGCAACTTCGAGCGTTGCTAAGCACAGTGATTTAGCGTCTAATTTTACACAACGCACCACAACACCTGAAGCTTTAGCTGATTTTGAACACTCAACCTGCAATTCATCACCCACTTGCAACTCTTGATCACTTTCAAACTGATACATTCTGCGCTTAGCTTTGCCTAAATAATGCAGTCGCGCCACCACTTCTTGTCCAGGATAACATCCCTTAGTAAAACTCACACCCACTTCATCAATATCTAAATTTAGCATTTGTGGTACAAATTTCTCACTAGTTGCCAAAGTGACTTCTGGCACTTCGTTTGCAATACAAGCCCGCTCCCAAACCGAACTATCTGAAAATTCAATGCCACTCACGTCACTGACCAAGGCAATAGACTGTTGGGCATTAAGCTTAAAGGGTGATAGGCCTTGCCTATCACCCTCAAGCAAACCAAGCTGAGTGATCTCATCAGACACATCAGTAATAACAACATCTGACATCATCTTAAACATGGTGAGGCGCTTAATAACAATCTCAGCCAAATCACTTGCAAATGATAAATAAAAATCATCAGCTGATTTCATCACCCAAACAAGTGCGATAATTTTCCCCTGATGCTGACAATAGGCATTGAGTTGCACAACACCTCCTTCTAAAGCATCAATATCATTAGAAAATTGCCCTTGTAAAAAACTCTGCACATCGCTACCAGTAAGCTTTAATAGAGATCGACCTCTTAACTGAGTAATCATTTCTTTTGCCTAAATTTAAATTATGAATTCATTTTAAAGGATAAACACAATCACTGTATTCACAAACAACTATTCTGGTGCAGGCCTTGCCTGCCTCAAAATTCAAAATCATTAACATTGATAACATTCCCCTTATTATCAGTAAACGTTTTAGAGGCATTTTTAATAAAATCCTTGTATTCAGATAAGCCGCCAGTCTCATTAACAACCTTGGTAATTTCTGTCTGATCACAAATTTCATTGGTGCAGGCCTTGCCTACATCAGATATAAAATCAGACAAGCTAGAAATAACTAAATTTTTGTTAATGTCAATTTGATGATGCACATAGTTGAGATTAACATAAGCGGATAAAATCGGCAGTGCAAAATCTCCACTGAGGTGCGTGGCTTTAAACTTACCCTGAAATAAGGCGCCGGATCGTTTCTCTTGTTGATTAAAAAACATGGTGTAAGCTGTTCCCAATCTTTGCATAAATTGTGAAATACCATGATCAACATTTTGTTTAAGTAACAAATGAAAATGATTCGGCAACAAACAGTAGGCTACAATGCTAACCAGCTGCTCACCTTCTCCAAGAATTATTTTATTTTTATGTCGACTTCTCTTATTGGTGATATATTTTCTACTATCAGTCGTATTTAACAACTGCAAGCGACTAAGGAAATACGCCTGTTGTTCTTGAGTGTTAAAAATAACACGCTTGTCTACACCCCGATTAAACACATGGTAATACTCATCATTAGTAAAATCAATTTTTCTTATACTCATAAATTATATTTTACCCAATTTTCATCGGTTGAGGCAGGCCTTGCCTGCATCAAAAATATTTGGGACGAAAAAAAACCCCAGACCGAAGTCTGGGGTTTTAAGTCACTTAAACGTTAGTTTAAGTTAACTGTTTTTCTAAATAAGATTTAGAATTTAACAGCTAGCTCAAGATCTAAAGTAGAAGAGTCAGTAGTTGTAGAACCCTTATCATCTAAGTCAGTGTAAGTCGCTTCAAATGTAGTACCATTTGCAAGTGGACGAGTTACGATGAACTTGTTGAATGAAGTGTCTTCATTAGAAACATCATCAATTCTAGAGTTACGGAATTCAACAGTGTTACCAGCCATCTGTGTCTTTAAGCTAATTGAAGTTACGTCTTGACCAGCAGTTAGATCGTATGCACCTGTAGCACCTTCGAAATCACCCATCCAAGTATCACCTTCAATAGTAGCGCCTGAATCAGCAGTTGCTTGTGCAACTTTAACGTCTATACCGCTAAATGAACCAGAAACTTCAACTACTGAACGATCAGTGTTAGCAGGGTCACGGTTAAGTACTAAGTAAGAAGCCTTAACGCCACCAACTGTAGTTGAAACAGAGATATCTTCACCAGCAGAAACTTTCTTGTAAGATAGTGCAACACCAGAGATATCAGCTGCCACTTTAACGTAGTCCATCATTTTAGATACTGACTTTGCTTCAGCTTCAGTACCGTAAGTTACCTTAACGCCAGAAAACTCTTTATCAAACTGAATCTTACCGTCGTTACGAGTAGAAGCTCTTAATGCGTTGTTACCATTATCCCACTGACCAGCTTTAACAGAAACACCTGCAACAGAAGTTGCAACATAAGCATCTTCAATGTTCATTGCTGTGTCGGTAGTTGCTGATGTAGTAGAGTCAATGCTACCAAAGTTAATTACAACTGTAGTGTCGCCTGACTTGCCTTTAACTTTAAGGTCCATCTC
>NZ_JAQRMS010000042.1 GCF_028599055.1 Candidatus Thioglobus sp. | reverse complement strand
TGATTTTTTTCTTGATTGTAGATAAATTGAGGTACTGAATTTTCTAAAGTTTCCAGTGTTTTTTCCAGATTGTAGGTTTTTTTTAATGGCTGAACCTGATGAGATTCTTTAATTAAACCATCTTTGTTAAACACGACGATTAGTTTGTGGATTTCTTTGGTTTCAGGCGTAACATAAATCATTTTAATGCTGGCATTTTCATCTTTATTGCACATCGTTTCTGGGATCCCTTCAACACTTCTACCCCATAAATAATTATTGATAGAGCACATAACCTTCCCAAGTGATGTTTTGCCTGATGCGTTTGCACCCATTAAAATGCAAACTTTTTTATAATTTATTTTTGGAAACTCTGTTAAAAATTCACCTTTTATTGTAGAGTTTGTTGTTTTTTTAGGATAAGTAAAATCAAATTGAGTTTCCTTAAACATATAAAAATTGTCAATTTTTAATTTAAGATAAATCATATTTATATTCCATTATTTGGATTTAAAAATAGATTATATACCAAAAATCACATATTGTTTAGAATTGCATCTCTAACTTCACTCATAACAGGATTGATATTGATCATTTGATCTGTGCACTGAGAAATTGCTGTATCTGGATCTTTTAGACCGTGGCCAGTTAGTGTACAAACAACGGTTGAGCCTTCAGCAATTTTGCCATTGTTGATGTCACGCATAGCACCAGCTAGTGAGGTGGCAGATGCAGGCTCACAGAAAATACCTTCTTGTTCAGTCAGTAGTTTCTGGGCAGCAAGTATTTCTTCGTCTGATAACGCATCAAACCAACCGTTAGATTCTGTTTCAACCTTGTGAGCCAAATCCCAGCTTTGAGGGTGGCCAATGCGAATCGCTGTGGCGATCGTATCTGGGTTATCAACCATAGCACCCTTAACGAATGGCGCAGCGCCAGCTGCTTGATAACCAACCATTTTAGGTTTTTTACCTGCCTTGTTGTCATCAAAGTATTCCTTATAGCCCATCCAGTGAGCTGAAATATTGCCTGCATTACCAACCGGCAGACAGTGATAATCAGGCGCATCCCCTAACTCTTCAACAATTTCAAATGCGGCGGTTTTTTGACCTTGTAGGCGGAAAGGGTTAATGGAATTTACGATAGAAACTGGCGCGTGATCGGCCACTTCTTTAACCAAGCGCATGCCATCGTCAAAGTTACCTTTAATTTGAATGATAACTGCGCCATGGATCATGGCTTGTGCCAATTTTCCAAGCGCAATCTTGCCTTCAGGAATAAGCACAAAGGCCTTAATGCCTGCTCTAGCAGCGTAAGCTGCCGCTGCAGCAGAAGTGTTACCAGTTGAGGCACAAATAATTGCTTTAGAACCAGATTCAACAGCTTTGGTTACTGCCATTGTCATGCCGCGATCTTTAAATGATCCAGTAGGGTTTAGGCCTTCATACTTAATGTAAATATCGACATTTTTATTAAGTAGCGCTGGAATATTTTCCAATCGAATGAGTGGCGTATTGCCTTCGCCCAAGCTGATTAATTTGGTTGAATCATCAACGGGAAGTCTGTCGCGGTAGTGATTAATTAGGCCAGTATATCTCATTTGTATTTTCTCCTTACTTAGTCAAGGTTTTCCACATGAATCATTTTAACATCCTCTTGGATAGCTTCATGTGTTTGAATTTCTGTTATTGCCGTATTTAAATCGGCTGTTTTAACATTGTTGGTAATAATGGCAATGTGCGCATTATTTTGCTGATCAATTTGTTTTTGAATAACCGACTCTACGCTAATGTTGTGCTTGGCTAATGTGGCGGTAATATCGGCCAAAACACCCGGCTTATCCGTTGCCAATAGGCGCAGGTAAAAAACACTTTCAATATTTTGCGCATCGCAGTTTGGTATTTCAACTAGGTTTTTCCAGCCTAAAACATCATGACTAACTGTATCTTTAATTACGTCAACTAAATCAGCAATCACCGCGCTGGCAGTTGCTTCATCACCTGCACCAGCACCATAGTAAAGCGTTGGTCCTACTGCATTGCCTTTGATAACAACCGCGTTCATGACGCCATCAACATTAGCTAATAATTGTGTTTTTGGAATTAAAGTAGGGTGAACACGCATTTGCAATTCTCCGTTTACTTTTTTAGCAATACCCAAATGTTTGATTGAATAATTAAATTCCGTGGCAAATGCAACATCCTCACCACTAATTTCACTAATACCTTCGGTTGAAACTTTATCCATTTGCAAGTTGCAACCGTAAGCAATGGAAGCCAAAATAGCCAGTTTATGTGCAGCATCAATACCTTCAACATCAAAGGTTGGGTCGGCTTCTGCATAACCTAACTCTTGAGCCTCTTTTAATACGTCAGAAAAGTCTCTGCCTTTGTCGCGCATTTCAGTCAGAATGAAGTTTCCTGTACCGTTAATAATGCCAGCAACTAGCTCAATTTTGTTAGCACTTAGACCTTGTTCAAGAGATTTTAAAACCGGAATGCCGCCAGCGACAGCTGCTTCAAATAATAGATGTACATTCTTTTCTTTAGCCAAGGTTAGTAGCTCATTACCATGTGTGGCAATGAGTGCTTTATTGGCAGTAATAACGTGTTTATTGTTATTAATGGCGGTTGCCACTAAGTCTTTAGCAATGGTTGTACCACCGATTAATTCTAGAATAACATCAACATCTGGGTTGTTAACAATTTCAAAAGCATCTTCAGTGATGTTAATGTCACCATCATCACAAATTCTTGGCTCGGCAAGGTTTTTTACAGCGCCATGGGTGATGTTGATTTGTTCGCCAGTACGAGCAAAAATCTCACGTTCATTTTTTCGTAAAACATTGACAACGCCGCCGCCAACCGTACCCAAGCCTAAAATTCCTATATTCACGTTAGTTAATCCTTTTAAAAATGCTTAATAGGCTCGAATTATACCAATTGAAGGCGGCTAGTTAATACCGTTCTAGCGGTTTATTTTGCTTTATTTAAAACAATGGCGCTGCATTTTAATGGGCGTGAATAATGTGCAGGGATTTTGTGTTGGTTGTTAAATAAAACAGGCGCTAGCGCTTTTAACATATCTTCATAGATGGGCTTTTTAAAGTCAATCACCTCTTCAATAGGATTCCAATAATCAACCCAGGCCCAGTCATCGAATTCGATATCAGAATGAGTATCTAGTTTAATATTGTCTTCACTTGAAGTAAGACGAAGCAGAAACCATACTTGCTTTTGACCAACGCAAATAGGTTTTTGAGAGCGTCTAATATGATAATCTGGCAAGTCATAGCGTAGCCATTTTGGCGTTTTGGCAATGACATTGACATCACTTCTTGTGAGGCCAATTTCTTCATTAAGCTCACGAAAAAGTGCCTCAAGATCATTTTCACCTTGATCAATACCACCCTGAGGCAATTGCCAAGAGTCTTGGTTGTGACGTTTGGCTAGTAACACTTGTTGTTTGTCATTAGTAATGACAATGCCAACATTGGCTCGATAGCCTTGCTTATCGATCATGGCGGGTTATTGGCTGTGGTTTAGTCGTCGCTAGAAAATGCACCTAATAAATGTAGTAGGCTGGTAAACATGTTGTGTAGCGCTAAGTACAAGCCAACGGTAGCGGAAATGTAGTTAGTTTCGCCGCCATTGATAATAGCAGACATTTGACTCAACATGAACGCACCCATAATCATTACCACAGCAAATGACATCAGTAAACTAAAGGCTGACGACTCAATAAAAAAGAAGTTGATGAGTGATAAAGCAATAATGCCAATCATGGCAAAAAAGATCATGCCATTTAAAAAGCTAAAATCCTTTTTGCTATTTTGAGCGTAAAAACTAATGGCAAAAAATGCGATACCTGTACCAGTTAAGGCTTGAACCACTAAATCAGCACCATTTGGCAGGGCTAAGTAATGTGACAGCATTGGGCCGATTGAATAGCCTAACAAGCCGGCAATACCAAAAGCGGTTATGATGCCTTTGTTACTATTTTGGGTTTTTGGTAATACAAACCAGATAACCGCAATTGCGGCAATTGAGCTGACCATGGCTGAGCCAAATCCAGCGCCCATGGCAATAGAGAACCATGAAGCCAAGCCGCCAAATACCAATGTGTAAGAGAGTAGTCTCATGGTGTCTGACAGTACCTTGTTTTTAACTTGAGCGTTACTGATAGTAGTGGTCGTTGAAAAAGTATTCATAATTAGTTCCTGTGAATTAAGCGTGTAAAATAGCCCTATTTTATACTGAAAATAATTCAATAGCATGAAACTGGTATTAGGCATAGGAATAACAGGGTTTTCCATTGCTCGCTTTTTAGCAAAGCAAAAGATTGCTTTTAAGGTAGCTGATTCTCGTCAGCAGCCATCGATGTTTGTTGAATTTTCAGCTGAATTTCCAAATAGTGATATTAGCTTAGGTGCTTGGGATCAATCGATATTAGAAGGTATTGATGAGGTGTTTATCTCTCCTGGCATTGCACAAACGCAACCTATTGTTGTCTGGGCCAGAGAAAAAAACATCCCAGTAATTAGCGATATTGAGCTGTTTTCACGTTATGTTAATGCGCCAGTCGTGGGTATTACTGGCACTAATGGTAAGTCAACGGTTACCCAACTTTTAGGTGAAATGGCATTGGCTAGTGGTAAAAATACTGCCATTGGGGGGAATATTGGCAAGCCAGCATTGGATTGTTTGGATGACAATATTGAGTTATATGTTTTAGAATTGTCTAGCTATCAATTAGATTACACCAAGCATCTGACATTGTTTACTGGCGTGGTGCTTAACATTTCACCTGATCATCTGGATCGCTATGATAGTTTTGAGGATTACACAGCTTCTAAATTAAGCTTGTATCAATATTGCCAACATTTAGTCATTAATCTTGATGAACCATTAATACCTAAAAAAGCCTCGGCCACGCATTTTGGCATGGATATGCCTAAGTCTAATCAGGATTTTGGCACCGTTACTTGTCACGGTAGTTGTTATTTCTTAAAAGGTGATGACGTGCTGATGGGTGTTGATGAGATGCAGTTAATTGGCGAGCATAATGTGGCTAATATTTTAGCGGCATTGACTTTAGGCGATCAAATCGGGCTTGATATGTCAGCAATGACACAATGTATAAAAACCTTTAAAGGTTTAGAGCATAGATTGGAATGGGTTGTTCATCAACAAGGAATTGATTTTTATAATGATTCAAAATCTACTAATGCCTTATCAACTGTAACAGCGCTTAAAGCATTAATTACCAAACATGAAAATATCGTCTTAATTGCCGGTGGTATAGCGAAAGATGAAGATTATAACGATTTGTTTAAACTCATCGATCAAGATATTGCAGGTGTTGTGTTGATCGGTCAAAGTGCTGCTGATTTTGAGCGTGGTATAAGCCAAGCTCAAGTAATACTTGCTGACTCTATGTTGGAAGCGGTCAATCTAGCCAAAGACATGATTAACAACGGTGTTGTATTGTTGTCACCGGGTTGTGCGAGCTTTGATATGTTTAATAACTTTGAGCATCGTGGCCAGGTATTCAAGCAGACTGTACTTAATGACTGTTAATAAAATTTAGCGATTTTTCAACATCACCTTGCGTTAATCTTAACCCTTGGGTTTCGCTTTTTAGCCAGGTACTCTGGCGTTTACATAATTGGCGAGTGGCAATGATGGCACGTTCAATCATTTCAGCTTCGTCTATTTCTCCGTTTAAAAACTGCCAGGCTTGACGGTAGCCGACACAGCGAATCGAAGGTAAGTCTTCATGCAGACTTGTATCTTGTTTTAAGGCTTTAACCTCGTCAATAAAGCCTTGTTCCATCATTTGATAGAAGCGAGTTTCAATACGCTGATGGAGTAAGGGCCGATCAGGCATGAGAATAATTTTTTGAATTTTACAATTAAGCCCACCTTGTTTTTGCCCTTGTAATTTTGTGAGTGTTTGCCCGCTGATATCAAACACTTCCAGCGCACGAGTAATTCGTTGAGAGTCGTTAGGATGGATTCTTTTTGCGGCAATAGGGTCAATTTCTGCCAACTCTTTGTGCAATGCTTCACTACCTTTTTCCTTAAGTAGTTGGTTAAATTTAAGTCGAGACTCATTGGTAGATTCTGGCAAATCTGACAGACCGTGTTCTAGTGCATTAAAATAAAATGAGGTACCACCCACTAGAATTGGTAGTTCGTTGTTGGCAAAAGCTAAATTGATTTGCGCTGTAGCATCGTTAACAAAATCTTGCGCCGAATACGACTCACTGGGCTTGCAAATGTCAACTAAATAATGAGAGTGTTTGGCAAGTGTTTGTTTATCTGGCTTAGCGGTTCCAATGTCCATACCTTGGTAAATCAAAGCAGAATCAACGCTAATCAATCTCGCCTTAATGTATTGACTAATTTTGATAGCTAAATCGGTTTTTCCAGAGGCGGTAGGACCCATTAAAAATAGGGCGGTATTAGCAGGCGGATGGGGCACAAAGATCCTTGTATTAGTAAGCATTTATAATAACTACCTAGATTATAATGTCAGCATTAAAATTATTTGACAATAAATACATGTTTACAGTAGAAAATCAGGCCACTGGTAGTAGCTTTCAAGTTGAAAAAAATGAAATTATTCTTGATGGTGCAATGAGCAATGGTATTGGCTTCCCTTATGGGTGTCGAAATGGCTTTTGTGGCAAATGTAAGGCAACGTTAATTGAAGGTGAAGTGGATTATGAAAACGGCGTGCCGCCAGGTTTGAGTGAGCAGGAGGTTGCTGATCGTATGATTCTACCTTGTAAGTGTAGCGCCAAAAGCGATCTTTCTATTGTATTAACAGAGTTGGAAAGTGTTGCTGATATTGAGGTGAGAACGCTACCTTGTAAGGTGGATAAAATTGAGCGTTTGAATCATGATGTTGCCAAGGTGGTTTTAAAGATTCCAGGTAATGAAGCGCTGCAATATTTGGCAGGGCAATACATTGATTTAATCCATCCTGATTTTGAACCGCGCGCTTTTTCAATTGCCAATGCACCGCATAATACTGGATTAATTGAATTGCACGTGCGTTTAATCTCAGGCGGTAAATTTACCAATTTTGTTTTTAATGAATTGCAAGAAAAATCTTTATTAAAAATTGAAGGCCCTAAGGGTAGTTTTTATTTAAGAGAAACCAGTGAAAAGCCAATGATTATGGTGGCTGGTGGTACGGGATTTGGTCCAGTTAAGGCGATGGTTGAGCATGCTATTGAGTCAAACACTCAAAGAAAAATTGATATTTATTGGGGCGCTCGAACTGAGCAAGATTTGTATACTGACTTGCCTCAAACCTGGGCTAAGGAATATGACTACATTAATTTTATTCCCGTATTGTCCCAAGCGGATGAGCAGTGGCAAGGTCGCACAGGTTATGTACACGAAGCTGTGCTGGCAGATTTTGAAACGCTGACTAATTATGAAGTATATGCTTGTGGTCCGCCAGAGATGGTGCGTTCAGCAGCTAATACCTTTGTTAAAAAAGGCATGTTTGAAAATAATTTTTATAATGATAGCTTTGATTTTGCTTATCAGGCAGGTCAGTCATGAGCGATATGCAGCAACATTTAACCGGGCAATTGCAAACAGCATTCTCGCCCAGTTATTTAGAAGTGCTTAATGAGTCTTGTAATCACGCAGGCCCAGCGGCTGAATCACACTTTAAATTGATTGTGGTGAGTGATCAGTTTAATGATCTTGCCTTAATTGCAAGACACCGCTTGATTAATCAATTATTTAAAGAGGAGTTGACGCATATTCATGCGTTGGCTATGCACACTTATACACCAGATGAATGGCAAAAAAAGCAGGGCGCACCCGCTTCACCTCAATGCTCGGGCGGACATTTATCCTAGCAATCGTTAGATATTGTTTATATGCATCTGTGTTGTTATTGGGTGCGTGTAGTGCTCAAAGTGGCGCTAAAGAGGTGTTATCTGTTGCCAAACCCGATAGTATTAACGAGAAAGTAGTTACTACTAAGGTTGAGCAAGATCTTTGGCGCTATATTGTTAATCGCTCAAATCTAAAAGCACCTGATGACAAGCATTTATATTGGCATATTGATTGGTTTAAAAAACATCCAGATTATTTAACGCGCATTACTAAACGCGCACAGCCGTATCTATATTTAGTGACCCAAGAGGTTGAGCGTGCAGGATTGCCATTGGAGATCGCACTTTTGCCAATTGTTGAATCTGCCTATTATCCTTTTTCTTATTCACACGGCACTGCGTCAGGCTTATGGCAATTCATTCCATCAACCGGAAAGTTATATGGCTTAAGAGATAGTTGGTGGTATGACGCCAGACGTGATGTATTGGCTTCTACTAAGGCAGCGGTTAAATATCTTAAAAATTTAAAAAAGCTGTTCAAGGGTGATATGTTGCTTGCGATTGCTGCTTATAACTCAGGCCCGGGTCGTGTACAAAAAGCGATACGTGCCAACAAAGCACAAGGCAAACCAACGGATTTTTGGCATTTAGATTTACCTAAAGAGACACGCGGCTATGTGCCTAGATTATTAGCAGTAACCGAGCTGATCAAACATCCAGAGAAATACGCACAAACTATTACTCCGGTTGTTAATCAGTCCGCACTATCCTCTGTAAAGCTAACCTCTCAATTTGATTTGGCACTCATTGCACAATGGGCTGAATTGGAATTGGAACAACTCTACACATTAAACCCCGGATTGAAGCGCTGGGCAACACCAAGTCGTGACCCTTACACGTTACTACTACCAATTAACAACATGAATTTGTTTAAAAAATCGCTAGAAGATAATCCAACTATGGAGCGACTTAAGTGGGTTCGTCACCAAGTTAAACAGGGGGATAGTTTAAGTCAAATTGCTCAACAATACAGAACCACGATTGAGCAAATTACCAGTGTGAATCAGTTAGATAACCATTTGATTAAAGTGGGCGAGCATTTGATCGTGCCAATTGCCCAACAACAAACAACAGATTACACCTTATCTGAGTCTGAGCGTGAAAAAAATCGCTTGAGTAAGCGCTCTGCCCGCCAAGTGATTTACCAGGTTAAATCGGGCGATAGTTTGTGGGGTATTGCTAATAAGCACAAGGTTAGTGTTAAAAATTTAATTAAATGGAATCATTTGAAAGATGTAAAGACGTTGTCAGTGGGTAAACGTTTAACCATATGGCAGGCAAAAGCTACACCTGTTAAAGATTTGTCTTCAATGGTTCAGCAGGGTTTAAATATTGATCGAAAAGTGATTTATCGAGTCAAAAATGGTGATAATTTGTCAGTCATTGCTAACAAATTTAATGTGAGCGTACCACAGCTTAAATCTTGGAATCAATTAGGTGACAAGCCCCTACAGCCCGGGCAAAAATTAACCATTATGGTTAATGTAATTAATACTAAACTAAAATAACCTTTATGAACATTCTTCCTATTAATAAAATTATTGTTGCCAGTTTTGCTTTTGCGTTAACGCATTGGAAAAAAATTATCGAAATTTCTATTCTGCCAGTGGCCGTCTCACTGCCTTTTTTGTTAATCTTGCCACAAATGTTTGAACTAATGGAGGTGGCATTCCAGGGTGGTGATATAACTATTGTCACACTGCCTGACAACTTAATGTTGTATCTAGTATTGTTTTTATACGGTTATGTTAATGTGTCAATTAACATCTATCGCTTGGTTATTTTAGGCCCTCAAAGCGTTTCGATTAAAACACCGGTTGTCAACCTGTCTCAGATTGCGCGTTTTGTTGGACTAACTTTGGCGGTTGGTTTTGCCGCAACAGTGCCGGTTATGTTAACGGGCATTGGTTTTTTACAACTAATTATTTATTTTTTAATCATTCCTGTGACACTTAACTTTATTAATATTGCCATTGGGGAGCCTTCAAAATATAAATGGCAGCTCAACTTTGTAACTCAGGCTAATCTATTTTTACTACAAGCTATTATTCCGGCATTAATCGGCATGATCAGTAGTGTTTTGTTTAGTTCAATTGGCTTGCCTGAAGTGTTTGAGTGGAGTGTTAAAGTAATTGTGTTTTATTGGAGTGTGATTAATTTAGCGTTGTGCTATCAATTAATACAAACCCATAAAGACTAGTATTTCAGCGTAAATCCTTTGGGATAACGCATATCATAAGTCGCCTTGTTCAGCTTTCGTAGTGGAATTTTTTTTCTGAGCTGAGCATAAATGTCGACAAATTTTTGCAGTCGTTGCGGTTGTTGATCGTAACCTAAGACAACTGTAATATTGGGCTCAAGATGCAAAGTATCAATGTTGCTGCGGGTGAATGTATTAATTGTAAATGCTTCTAATTGTGTTTGGTAGGCTTGATAATCTGCATATAAAGATTTGGCATTTTCAGTCTTATCAGCAGAGCGAAGTTCAATGAAATTTTCTACACTCTCTACACTCTCTACACTCTCTACACTCTCTACACTCTCTACACTCTCTACACTCTCTACACTCTCTGACTGATGATAGAATAAATTTTTTGGTTTAATTAACTCACCTTGTTGGGTGATGTAACCTTGG
>NZ_JAQRMS010000041.1:5099-10780 GCF_028599055.1 Candidatus Thioglobus sp. | reverse complement strand
GTCGTAAAGTGTTTGAGCCATTACTTACTAGTCCTATTTATTACTTGCTAAAATAGCTATTTTACATTTTCTAACACTAACTTATGTGCGGTATTTGTGGCCAGTTAAGATTTGATCAACAAGCAGTCAACTCGAATGATTTAAATCTGATGATGTCTAAGATTGCACGCCGAGGCCCGGATGCCTCAGGCGAGTGGACGGATCATCAGGTTGGCTTTGGCCATCAGCGTTTGAGTATTATTGATTTATCTAATTTTGCAGCACAACCTATGGTGGATCAAACGCTAGATTTAGTCTTGGTGTTTAATGGCACAATTTATAACTATAAGGCGTTGCGCGTTGAGTTGATTGATAAAGGTTATGAGTTTTTCTCGCATTCGGATACAGAAACCATTCTTAAAGCTTACCATCACTGGGGCGAGGATTGCGTTAAGCATTTAGACGGTATGTTTGCGTTTTGTATTTGGGATAAAAAACAACAGCACTTGTTTGTTGCTAGAGATCGTATGGGTATTAAACCGCTGTATTTTAATTTAACCGATCGTGCATTTAGTTTTGCCTCCAATACACAATCATTAGTAGCTATTGGTGCTAATACTGACATTAACTCAGTCGCTTTGCAGCAACAATTATCCCTGCATGGTGTGGTGCCTGCACCTAATACGATTCTCACAGGAGTTAATAAAATCAAGCCGGCCACCACCTTAATTATTAAGCCAAATGGCGATATTAAAGAAACCACTTATTGGCAACCCAAGGCGCAACGACCAGAAGCTAGCTATTCAAACGATGAGTATATTGAGCGTACCCATGAGTTATTAACCCAAGCAGTGCTTAAACGTATGGATGCAGCTGATGTACCTATTGGTGTATTGTTATCAGGCGGGCTGGATTCCTCTTTGTTGGTGGCATTGCTTAATGAGGCCGGGCATCAAGATATTCGCACATTCTCCATTGGCTTTGAAGATATTGGTGATGAAGTAGGCTCTGAGTTTGAATACTCCGATCAAATTGTTGACAGATTTAACACCCGCCATGAAAAATACGTGGTGAGTAATTCTCAAGTATTGCCGCGCTTGGGTGATGCAGTTGCTAATATGGCCGAGCCTATGGTTGGGCAAGATGCGGTGGCTTTTTATCTGTTATCTGAGCAAGTGTCAAAACACATTAAAGTGGTGTTATCAGGTCAAGGTGCGGATGAGGCGTTTGCAGGATATTTTTGGTACCCACGTATGCAAGCTGAGACTGGCTCGGAGCTTGAGCGTTTTTCTAAGCACTATGTAGATAGGCCGTATGAAGAATACTTGCAAACGGTGAATCAAAAGTATCATTCGGGCAATCATACGCAAGCCTGGCTTAATAAAGAATTCGCTAAAGCCAATGCGGATGAATTTATGGATAAGGTGTTTCGCACTGATATCACTCGTTTGATTGTGGACGATCCGGTGAAGCGCGTGGATAACATGACCATGGCTTGGGGGCTAGAAGCTAGAGTGCCATTTATGGATGCGCAATTGGTTGAACATGCGCTAAGCATGCCGCCGAGCTTAAAAATGAGCGAGGAGGGTAAGCACCCTTTAAAGCAAATATCCAGAGGGTTGCTACCTGATAGTGTTATAGATCGAAAAAAAGGCTATTTTCCGATGCCAGCACTAAAATATGTTCGTGGTGAATTTTTAGACTTTATGTCAGACATTCTAACTTCAAGCGCTTGTATTAATCGCGGGGTGTTTGACCAAGAATTTGTGCAAAAAGTTATTAATCAGCCTGAGCAATATATGACGGCACTCAATGGCTCAAGACTTTGGCATTTGGCATTGTTAGAATATTGGTTAG
Organism: Candidatus Thioglobus sp.; assembly: GCF_028599055.1. Taxonomy (GTDB): domain Bacteria; phylum Pseudomonadota; class Gammaproteobacteria; order PS1; family Pseudothioglobaceae; genus Thioglobus_A. The sequence continues at coordinate 8,944 of NZ_JAQRMS010000041.1, read as the reverse complement.
AGGTAAATGTCGATGGATAAAATAATCATTTATACCGATGGTGGTTGTCGTGGTAATCCAGGTGTTGGTGGTTGGGGTGTTTGGCTACGTTATGGCGATCATGATAAAAAACTCAAAGGCGGAGAAAAAGACACGACCAATAATCGCATGGAACTCACGGCTGCTATTAAGGCATTGGAAGCGATTAAATCAAAAGACATTGATATTAATTTGTACACAGATTCTAAATATGTCATGAATGGCATTAAAGATTGGGTCAAAGGCTGGAAGGCTAAAGGTTGGAAAACAGCTGCCAAAAAACCGGTTAAAAATGTGGATCTGTGGCAGAGACTAGATACATTAAACGCAACGCACACAGTGCATTGGCATTGGGTTAAAGGCCATAGTGGTGACGAAGGAAATGAAATGGCAGACGCATTAGCCAATCAAGCCATGGATGCTATGAGCTAGCAATTATTATAATATTATGATATTTAGATAGTATTGATTTAAGTTGCAATTATAATTTTAGGTGGTATAAATACAATCAACTATCAGCATTTAAAACAAGGGAGAGATAAGTAATGAGAAAAATAGCCGTATTATTCGCATTTTTAATAACAACAAACGTATTTGCACACCAAGATGGTGAGTCAGTAGCACCGTTAGGCGCAGACGCAACAGAGGTGCAAATGCAAGTAGTGCGTGATGGTGCACAAGATTTTTGTGACGGTAAAGAAGACGATGAAAGAGAAGAATGTGTCATGGATTTTTTCGCTAATCACAACTTAGAAGAAGAGCCTAGCTGCGATTAAACAACAGAATTTTTAGCGTTCGCCTTCTTGGGGGGCTAATAATAACCAACTCAATTAAGAGTTATTTTTTATATAAAAAAGAGGAGAGAGGCATGAGATTTCAATCATTAGTAGTATCAACTGCAGTCGCTGCAGTATTAACATCATCAGCAGCTTTTGCTGGTGAAAAAGTAACTGGCAAAGCTGTAGGCATCGTAAAAGGTGTTATGGAAGTTGCGGGTATTTCACGTAATCAAGACAACAAAGCAACGATCGATCCAGCATTTGCAAAGACATCACGTCCTTGTCCGCCGTTCTGTATTCAGCCTACTGCACCGTTTGCACCTGCAGCAGTTGACACAGTAACAGAATTAGACGTAATTCACGCAGCGCGTGATGCTGCAAATGGCGATACTTCTGTATTGGTAGTTGACGCACGTACTCCGGGTTGGGTTAAGAAAGGTACAATCCCTCACGCAGTAAACGTTCCATTTACTAAGCTTAACTCTAAAGCATTAGCTAAAGATCCGATGGCTGTGGTAGAAATCATGACTGAGACATTTGGTGTTAAAGATCTTGACGGCGTGCTAGATTACGATAACGCTAAGACTTTATACTTGTTCTGTAATGGTTCATGGTGTGGTCAGTCTCCAGCGTCAATTAGAGCATTGTTAACAATGGGTTACCCTGAGAACAAGATTAAGTACTACCGTGGTGGTATGAATGCTTGGAAATCTTTAGGTTTAACAACTAAGTAATTGATTCATAAAAAGCACTCATTATTGAGTGCTTTTTAATCTAGGAGATTATTATGAAAACTAAATTATTTGCACTAGCAATTGCGTCAACGTTCGCGTTAAGCGCTCAAGCTGCTACATTTCATGACTCAAGCTTTAACTGGAATAACGCTTCTTCTGCACCAGCAGTTAAGAAAGGTAAGCCAGTTGGTATCGTTAAGGGTGTATTAGAAATTGCAGGTATTTCTCGTAATGCTGATAACGGCAATACGGTAGATCCAGCGTTTGCTAAAACATCACGCCCTTGTCCACCATTCTGTATTCAGCCAACTGAGCCGTTCGCGCCAGCTGCAGTTGAAACAGTGACTGAGCTAGACGTAATTCACGCAGCGCGTGATATTGCTGGCGGTGATGCTTCTCAATTAATCATTGATGCACGTACTAAGGGTTGGGCCAAGAAAGGTATGATTCCTCACGCAGTGAATGTACCATTTACTAAGCTTAACTCAAAAGCACTGGCTAAAGATCCAATGGCTGTTGTAGAGTTAATGGTTGAGCAGTTTGGCGTTAAGGATCTAGACGGCGTGCTAGATTACGATGGTGCTAAAACATTATACTTGTACTGTAATGGTTCATGGTGTGGTCAATCGCCTGCGGCGATTCGTGCACTATTAACTATGGGTTACCCACAAAGCAAGATCAAATACTACCGTGGTGGTATGAATGATTGGAAGCTTTTGGGCTTAACAGTTAAGTAACTTGTTAACCATTGGTTTACAAAAAGGGATGTTAATAGCGTCCCTTTTTTATGGGTTAACAACCTCATTTGCGCAAGCTGAAACAAGGTTTGATCGCTGGTATCAAATTGGCTACGATTATTCACAGATGGGTCGAAATGACGATGCATTTAATTGGATGATGCGTGCCGCTGACGGCGGACATAGTGCTGCGCAAAATAATATTGGTCTGAGCTATTTACATGGCTTGGGCGCCGAGAAAGACGAAGAAAAAGCCTTTGAATGGTTTGAGAAATCAGCCGAACAAGGGTTGTCGTATGCTCAAAGTGAATTAGGTATGCTTTATTATGATGGCAAAGGTGTTGAGAAAAACATCAAGCTGGCTGAGCAGTGGTGGTTGGCCGCTGCACAGCAAGAAGATGAGTATGCTCAGTATAACTTGGCATCGTTGATGCTGGAACAAGGCGATCTTAAACAGGCTTATTATTGGTTTAATCGCGCCACTCAAAACAATCATCCAGATGCCAAAACAGCATTGGAGTTACTTAATGAAAAATATGTTGAATAAATTAATGATCGCAATATTGTGTAGTGTTTCGATGAATGCTACAGCCTTCTTTCCAAATTTGGATAATTTTCCGAAATTTCCAAAATTGCCTATATTAGGAGATATTAACCCTAGTGTTTTGCAAAAATTTTACAATCAGTTTACCGATGCCAAGCCAGATTTTGAACGTGAAAATCGCATGATTGCTGAGATTGAAGAAGCGGTAATGGATGGCGATGTTGAATATTTACCACTTGCAGATGACAAAGAGGTGTTTAGTATTTACATGGAGGCTGAAGCTGACGAGGCAAAAGGTGGTGTTATTGTCTTACACTCACGTGGTTTTCATGCTAATTGGGATAGTGTTATTAAACCGCTACGAGTGGGTATGGCAACCAAAGGTTGGCATAGTTTATCGGTGCAAATGCCTGTGCTTGATAAGCAAGCTACTTATTACGATTATGTGCCAATTTTCCCTTATGCACATGAGCGCATTGAAGCAGCGATTGATTTTTATAAGCGCCAGGGCATTGATAACATCATTTTAATTGCTCATGGTTGTGGTGCGCATATGGCCATGAGTTATTTTGATAAATTTGGCGATGATAAAATAAGCGCTTATGTTGGGGTTGGTATGGGTGCAACGGACTATAAGCAAAAAGTGATTAAGCGCATGCCACTTGATACTATGCTAAAGCCGGTGTTAGATGTATACGGTGAAAAAGATTTCCCGGGTGTTAGGCGCTCTGCTGAAGGCCGACGCTGGTTAATGGATATTGCCAACAACAAACAAAGTGCGCAAAAGGTCGTTGCTAGCGCGGACCATTACTTCAAAGATAGTGGCACAGCTGATGAATTAGTTAGTGTGATTGACACCTGGCTAAGAAAACTTAATTAGGTTGCCTTGCCTGTAGGTAGGCCAGCTCTTGTTCGGTAAAATCGGCACACTTGCGCGCATCTAGGTTAAATGGTCCGCGTAATGATTCACCCAAGTGTTTATGAATGAGGCCGTCAAAGATTTTAATAGGGTCTAGTTGTCTTTCTCGGCAGA
>NZ_JAQRMS010000041.1:0-4999 GCF_028599055.1 Candidatus Thioglobus sp. | reverse complement strand
TCGGTAAAATCGGCACACTTGCGCGCATCTAGGTTAAATGGTCCGCGTAATGATTCACCCAAGTGTTTATGAATGAGGCCGTCAAAGATTTTAATAGGGTCTAGTTGTCTTTCTCGGCAGAGGTAATGAAACCAATGGTTGCCAATTTTAACGTGGCCGATTTCATCATTAAAAATAATATCTAATAAGCTCACCATCGGTTTGAATTTTGAACTGGCAAAACGACGTTGAATTTTAGGGGTGGCGTCTAAGCCTTTGGCTTCAAGGACCCTTGGTACTAAAGCCATTCTAGCTAACACGTCATAGTCAGTTTCAACGGTCATTTTCCATAGGCCATTATGCGCATCAAAATCTCCATATTGATAACCCAATTCAATCAGATAATTATTGAGTAATTGAAAGTGTTTTGCCTCTTCATAGGCTACCTTAATCCAATCTTGATAGAATTGACTTGGCATACCGTGAAAACGATAAACCGCATCAAGTGCTAAATTAATGGCATTGAATTCAATATGGCAAATAGCATGAATGGTTTCAATAAAGCCCAAATCAGACTTGCCCCGTTTTGGCATGGTATTAAATCTTGCTAATGTGGGTTTGTCAGGTCTGCCTGGATGCTTGACTGGCTCTACAGGATGATTAAGTTGGTAATCAAGCTTATCTAAATCTTTTAATCGATGTAGCTGATCAACGTGTTTAATTTTATCTGAAACATTGTCACACATTAATGCTTGATAGCTTAGATCAAAGGGGTTCATAGCAGCCTGGATTGATATTAGTTAACGACCAGTCACCAATTTGGGTGCGAATAAGTCTTAGGGTCGGAAAGCCAAGATGCGCTGTCATGCGTCTAACTTGTCGATTTTTACCTTCGGTAATTTTAAGCTCTAACCATGAAGTGGGAATATTTTTACGAAAACGCACAGGTGGGTTTCTATCCCAAAGCCAATCAGGCGTATTAATGATTTTTGCTTTAGCGGGTTTGGTAAGTCCATCTTTAAGGCTAACACCTTTAGCAAGTTGAGCAACAGCCTCGGGCGTTATTTGGCCATCCACTTGAACAATATAAGTTTTTTCTTTATCAAATTTTGGGTGAGCGATTTTATGCTGGAGTTTACCGTCATCTGTGAGTAGTAATAATCCTTCAGAGTCTTTATCGAGCCTACCAGCAGGATAGATATTTTTTAAATCAATATAATTGGCCAACGTATCACCTTCACCACTAAACTGGCACAATACGCCAAAAGGCTTGTTAAAGGCGACCAACATTAATAAACCGCCTTAGCTCTGGCGACAAATGCCTCTAATTGTGAGTTGGCAATGCTGGTGAAAATAGGGGAGATGGCCATGTCAACCACTTTAGAGGAAAAGCTAAAACTTAAATTTAGCTCAACCTTGCAGGCTTGGTCGTTTAATTTGGTAAACACCCAGGCGCCAGTGAGTTGTTTAAATAAGCCTTCCTTAAGCTGCATATCAATGCGTTGATTGGGTGTTAAGGTGTTAATGGTAGTAAAACTTTGGGTTAATCCGGTTTTATTAATCTCAACCGAGGCGGTGATTTGCTCACTGGTTTGCTTTAAAATAGAAGCATTTGAACACCAGTTGAGAAATTTAGGATATTCATCAACTTGGTTAACCAGTTGGTACATTTGCTCAGCTGAATAAGGCACGAGCGCACTTTTAGAGAGTTGATGCATGGCGAAAAAATCCAAAAAACCTAAAACAAGTTCAAATACGATTGTGCTGAATAAAAAGGCACGTCACGACTATTTTATCGAACAAACACTAGAAGCTGGGCTTTCTTTAGAGGGTTGGGAGGTAAAAAGCCTGCGTGACAACAAAGTGCAAATCAAAGAAAGTTATGTGATTGTTAAAAACAATGAGATGTTTTTATTTGGCGCACATATTTCAGCTTTGCAAAGTGCCTCTACACATGTTGATCCTGATCCTACGCGTACACGTAGATTACTACTTAATCGAATTGAAATTAATCGATTAAGAGAAAAAATTGAGCAAAAGGGCGCCACGGTTGTGCCACTTAAGTTGTATTGGAAAAAAGGCCGTGTCAAGCTTGAAATTGGCGTAGCTAAAGGTAAGAAGGCCCATGATAAGCGTCAAGATATCAAATCTAGAGATTGGCAACGAGACAAACAACGAACCCTAAAAGAGCTTAATAAATAATCAAATTCATTCTGAGTTGTATAATCGTTTTTTTTTTTTTGCAAATGATTGATTTAACAAGAATTTTTAACTATAATTAGTTCAAATTAATTGGTAAAGATTTATTCATATTAAGGATTTTCTTATAACAATACCAAGCTTAATTTTACTTTTTAAATACTTGAGGGAAATCATGAACAAATCAGAACTAATTGATGCAATCGCATCAGCAGCAAACTTATCTAAAGCAGACGCAACTCGTGCACTTAATGCAACAACAGATGCAATCACTGGCGCAATGGCTAGTGGCGACGGCGTACAATTAACTGGCTTTGGCTCGTTTGTGGTTAGAGATCGTGCAGCGCGCACAGGTCGTAACCCTCAAACAGGTGCTACGATTCAAATCGCAGCATCTAAAGTGGCTGCGTTTAAGGCTGGTAAGGCACTTAAAGATTCAGTTAACGGCTAATTCATACTGGCTGAATTAACGATAAAAGCACCTTTGGGTGCTTTTTTTTCGCCCTTTATTTAATCTTGGTGAGCTTAACCATATCTTGTAAAATAATTAACTATCTTGTTTAATTGATCGGCGCTACTATTATGCGACGCCTTCCCCATGACTGAGCGCCAGAACCTACTAAATTTAAATCAATCTTCACTTAATGATTTTTTTAATCAATTAGGTGAAAAACCGTACCGCACTAAGCAACTCATGAAGTGGATTTACAAAGATCATGTGTTTGATTTTGATCAAATGCTTAATTTGAGTAAAAAGCTTCGTGAAACCCTAAAAGAGATAGCCTGTATTGAATTCCCAACCGTGGTGAGTAAAAATCACGCACTTGATGGTGTGATTAAATGGGTAATCGATATGGGTGCTGACAATAACGTGGAGACGGTTTATATCCCTGAAAAAGATCGTGGCACCTTGTGTATCTCTTCACAAGTTGGCTGTTCACTGGCATGTACTTTCTGCTCAACGGGTTATCAGGGGTTTAATCGCAATCTGTCTACCGGAGAAATTATCGCCCAAGTGCTTATTGCTAATTTAGCATTAAAACCAAGTGGTAAGCGTATTTCTAATGTGGTGTTCATGGGTATGGGCGAGCCGATGTTAAACGAAGAGGCAGTTTACAGTGCCTGTGATTTACTATTAGATGATTTGTCATTTGGCTTATCACGTCGAAAAGTAACTATTTCTAGTTCTGGTGTTGTGCCAGCTTTAGAACGTATGAGTCAGCGCGTGCCAGTCAGTTTGGCAATTTCTCTACACGCGCCAACGGATGAGCTGCGTGATGAATTGGTGCCTATTAATAAAAAATACCCTATTAGTGAGCTTATGAGCGCTTGTGATATTTATTTAAATGCAGGCACGCAAGAGCGCCATATTTTATTTGAATACGTTATGTTAAAGGGTGTGAATGATTCTCAACAGCATGCTGAGCAATTAGCAAAACTATTAAAAGGCGTATCGGCTAAAGTAAACTTAATTCCATTTAATCCATTTCCTCAGTCTCATTATCAGGTGTCTAGCGCCTCAACCATTGAGAAGTTTCAGAACACTTTGTTTTCAAGAGGTATTCGCACCATGACACGCCGTGCTCGAGGCGAAGATGTGGATGCAGCTTGTGGGCAGCTTGCAGGTAAAGTTAAAGATAAAACCAAACGAACTCATGCTCGACGGAATTGATTATTATCCTGCTAAGGCTAAAAAAAAATCTAATACCAAGAGTTGGATTTTAGGTTTTTTGGTAATTTCGGTGGCGGTGTATTGGTATCAAAATACTGAATTTTCCTCAGTGAAAACCACTAATGATCCTACCTTGATTATTGTTAGTAAAGCTAAAAAAACAGTTGAGGCGCCAACTAGCATTATAATAAAATCTAGCGACATTGAGCAGCCCATGGTTGATCGACGTGTCAAGAGTAACAAAGGCCTAGACGAGCTTATTCAAACATTTAAACGACAATGAAACCAATACATACCATTCAGCGTAGGAAATCTCGACAAATTTATGTAGGCAATGTTGCCATTGGTGGTGATGCGCCAATTTCTGTGCAAAGTATGACTAATACACAAACCACGGATGTAGAAGCGACATTGGCACAAATTAAAGCCATTGAAGAGGCTGGAGCCGATTTGGTGCGAGTATCGGTGCCCACCATGGAAGCGGCAGAAGCTTTTAAAGAGATTAAACAGCAAGCCAATATTCCGCTCATTACCGACATTCATTTTGATTACAAAATTGCTCTAAAAGTAGCGGAATATGGCGCAGATTGTTTACGTATTAATCCAGGTAATATTGGTCGTGAAGATCGTATTCGTGAGGTGGTGGCAAGTGCAAAAGATCACGGTATTCCAATTAGAATCGGGGTGAATGCGGGCTCACTAGAAAAAGACTTGCAAAAAAAATATACCGAACCAACGCCTGAGGCCATGGTCGAATCTGCCTTTAGGCATATTGATATTTTAGACCGGCTTAATTTTGACAACTTTAAAATCTCGCTCAAGGCTAGTGAAATTTTTATGACGGTATTTGCTTATAAGCAATTAGCTTCTCAAATAGACAATCCGTTGCATTTAGGTATTACAGAGGCAGGATCATTGCGCTCAGGCACGGTTAAATCTGCGATTGGATTGGGTTTATTGTTGTCAGAAGGTATTGGCGACACCATTCGTGTCTCTTTAGCCTCTGATCCGGTTGATGAAGTGCGCGTAGGTTTTGACATTCTGAAGTCACTCAACCTAAGGCAAAAAGGTGTTAACTTGATTGCTTGCCCTTCTTGTTCTCGTCAAAAATTTGATGTGGTTAAGGTGGTAAACGAACTTGAGTCACGC
>NZ_JAQRMS010000040.1 GCF_028599055.1 Candidatus Thioglobus sp. | reverse complement strand
AGGTTTTAAGTATCATTTTTAGCTAAAAACCCCTTTAAAACGTTGTTTTAAAGGGGTTTTTGCTTGTTGGCATGCTGCAAAACCAGCTATTTACATAATTTGTTAAATTATTTCACAAGCCTCATCAAAACTTAGGCGCGGTCCGCGTGGATAAATTTTTGATTCATCGCCTTGACCAAGTGCACAAATAAAGATGGATTTAGTTTTCCCATCTGGAAAGAATTCTTCATCTAAAGTTGTGTTATTAAACCCACCCATTGGACCGCAATCTAGCCCTACTGCGCGAGCAGCAAGCATAAAGTAAGCACCTTGTAGTGTGGCATTCATTTCACCTGCTTGTTTGATTTTTGCGTCGTTGCCAGCGTACCAGCTGCGTGCGTCGGTGTGTGGAAACAAGAGGCCTAGCTTTTCATAGAATTCTGTGTCATAGCTAATAATGGCCACGACGGGTGCAGCCATAGATTTTTCAACATTACCTTCATCAAGATGTGCTTTTAGCTGCTCTTTTGCTTTGCTGGATTTTACAAAGGTAAGGCGCGCTGGGCAGTTGTTAGCTGCGGTTGGGCCAAATTTCATTAACTCGTAAATTTGGTTTATTTGCTCATTCGATACATCTTGATCTAGCCAGCCATTATGACTTCTAGCATTGATAAATAAAGTGTCTAGTGCGTCTTGCTCAAGCATTAAAATATCCCAATAAAATTACAAAATTGATATGCTAGATTATATATTTTTCAACGCTTCGCTCTCAGGCAAATTCAAAGACCATTTGACAAAGGTGGGAATAGAATTTAAATGCGAGGATGATGAGGGTTTTGGCTCGATCCAGGGTGAAATCGTCTCAATTGCTGATGATACAAATGATTCTATACTGGGTGAGCTGCAAGATTTATATGACGAATTGCAAGATGAGTTAGAAGCGTTATTAGAGCAAACAGATGATGCGTTAATGATGAATGCTGCCGGCATGCAAGTAACGCTTAAAGATGGTAGTATGTGTACATTGCGAGTTTCGCCAGATGTGGTTACTCGAATTTTAACGGTGTTAGAATTTGACGAATTACAAGCGTTTGTAGAGAATATTGCCAGAAGTGTTGAAAATCCAGATGATGGTCATTTTTGTCACAATATAAATAAGGATTAAATATGAAAAAGATTACTATTATCGGCTCAGGATTTGCCGGGTTAACCGCTGTTCGAACTATTCGTAAAAAAGATAAAGAGGCTGAAATTACACTTATTTCCCCTAAAGCAGAGTTGGTTTACATGCCAAGTTTGATTTGGGTGCCATCCGGTGCGGCAAGTAAAAAGGACATTGTCATTCCGCTTGATAATTTTTTCAAACGCATGAGGGTTGTGCATATTGTTAGTGAAGTTACCGGTTTAGAAAACAAGGGTAGATCAGTCATAACGCCAATTGGCACCTACGATAATGACGCATTAATTATTGCTTCAGGTGGGCGTTTTATTAAAAAACTCCCAGGAATCGAACATGCAATTACCCCTTGCGAGGGGTTGGCTAGTGCCGAGGCGATTCGTGATCGCGTTAAGTCAATGGATGGTGGTGATATCGCTATTGGCTTTAGTGGCAATCCAAAAGAGCCGAGTGCAATGCGTGGTGGGCCAATGTTTGAATTTTTATTTGGACTCGACACACAGCTGCGCGCAGAAGGACGACGCGATAAATTTAACTTGACTTTCTTTACTCCAGCTCCGAAACCAGGTGCACGCTTGGGGGAGAAAGCGGTTGATGGCTTATTGAGCGAGATGAAAAAGCGTAATATTGCCACGCATTTGGGCAATAAAATGAAAAAATTTAGCGCTGACAAAGTGGTGACTGAAGGCGGTGAATTTGACGCTGATTTAATCTTGTTTATGCCAGGTATGACAGGCAACGCTTGGTTTGACAACACCGATCTTGCACGTAGCGAAGGCGGCATGCTTAAAGCCAATAAGTTTTGTGAGGTCGAGGGCGTTGATAAGGTGTTTGTTGCTGGTGATTCGGGCTCGTTCCCAGGGCCAGAGTGGATGCCAAAGCAAGCGCATATGGCTGATCTTCAGGCAGAAGCTGCAGCTAAAAATGCACTAGACATGCTTGATGGAAAAGAGGCTAGCCACACATTTAAAATTGAACTAATGTGTATTGTTGATTCAAATAATAAGGGTATGTACGTGTCCAGAACGCTTAAAGGTGGCTTAATGCTGCCAAATTGTCGCTTAATGCATATTGCTAAAAAGGTGTTTGGCTGGTGGTACTTGCGTCAGTATCGATAGAGTTTATAGAGGTACGTTTATGTCAGATTGTTTATTTTGTAAAATTATTGCAGGCGAAATTCCGTCAAATAAAATTTATGAAGATGAGGATGTGTTTGCTTTTCATGATATTGAAGCGCAAGCGCCGCATCATTTTTTAGTCATTCCTAAGCAACACATTGCCACCCTGAATGAGGCGGATGATGCTGTATTGTTGGGAAAATTGTCATTAACGGCTAGCAAAATTGCCAAAGATTTAGGGTTTGCTGAGGATGGTTATCGCGTAGTGATGAATTGTAATAATGATGGCGGTCAAGCGGTTTATCATATCCACCTTCATTGTTTAGCTGGGCGTCAATTGCAGTGGCCTCCAGGTTAAGAAACAAACCCCTATTTTTTGTAAGCAAAACAAGCACTTAATAAGATAAAATTCTATCTTTTTTAGTGCTTCTTATTTTATTATGAGTAACGAATTCTTAGACAGACACATTGGCCCAAGTGCGGCGGATATCACTTCAATGTTGGGTAGTATCGGTTGTGATAGTGTTGAAGAGGTGGTGGCTAAAACCGTACCGGAAGCTATTTTATTTGGCAATCGTATGGCCCTTGATGAAGGGCTGAGTGAGCGCGATAGTTTAGAGTTGGCAACAAAATTAGCCAATGATAACGTCTTGGCTACAAATTTCATTGGTCAGGGTTATTACGGCACATTGATGCCAACTGTTATTCAGCGTAATATCTTAGAAAATCCGGGTTGGTATACGGCTTATACGCCATATCAAGCTGAAATTTCTCAAGGTCGCTTGGAAATGCTATTAAATTTCCAGCAAATGATTATCGACCTAACCGGTATGGATATTTCCAATGCTTCATTATTGGACGAGCCGACCGCTTGTGCGGAAGCGATGATGATGGCCAAACGTGCCAATCGTAAGAATAAATCTAATAAATTCTTAATCGATCATAATACCAATGCACAAACCATTACTATTTTGCAAACGCGCGCCAAGCCGTTAGGCATTGAGTTGGTGGTAGATGATATCCAGAGTAATGATTTCTCTGATTGTTTTGCTGCTTTGTTGCAATCACCAGGCACTAACGGCGAGGTTCGTGATTTAACGGCTGATATTGCTAAAGCCAAAGAAAATGGCGTATTAACTATTGTTGCGTGTGATGTTTTGGCATTGGCATTGATTAAAACACCTGCTGAGATGGGCGCTGATATTGCTGTGGGTAGCTCGCAACGTTTTGGTGTGCCAATGGGGTTTGGTGGTCCACATGCTGCGTATCTTGCTACGCGTGATGAATATAAGCGTATGGTGCCTGGGCGCATTATTGGTGTTTCTCAAGACGTACATGGCAAGCCAGCAATGCGCATGTCTTTGCAAACTCGAGAACAACACATTCGTCGCGATAAGGCGACTAGTAATATTTGTACAGCTCAAGTTTTATTAGCGGTTTTGGCAGCAGCCTACGGCATTTACCATGGCGCTGCAGGGCTTAAGAAAATTGCTACTAAAGTGCATGCTAAAGCCAGTAATTTGGCAAAAAGTTTAAGTGCAGCAGGATTTGAGTTGGCGGCTAATCAGTTTTTTGATACGGTAACCATTAATACAAATGAAGCTCAATCTTTGTTTGATAAAGCCCAACAGGCAAATGTTAATATTCGCTTATTGAATGACAAGCAGTTAAGTATGTCGGTTGACGAAACAACTACGCAGGCTGAACTATTAGCGTTATTAGCGATATTTTCAATTGATACATTGACTCAATCAGAGTTGGCTTTGTCAGCTGATATGATGCGTTCATCTGACTATTTAACCCATCCAGTATTTAGCCAATATCATTCAGAAACAGAGATGATGCGCTACTTAAAGCGCCTTGAGAATAAAGATATTGCGCTTAATCATTCAATGATTGCACTCGGCTCTTGTACGATGAAGCTTAATGCAGCGACACAGATGTATCCAATTAGCCTGCCAGGATTTTCAAAATTGCATCCTTATGCACCAGAAGGTCAAACTCAAGGCTACCAGCAATTATTTAAAGATTTAGAGCACGCATTGTGTGAAGTAACAGGCTATGACGCAGTATCGCTGCAGCCGAATGCTGGTTCTCAAGGCGAATTTGCAGGACTTTTGGCAATTCATGCTTATCATCAATCACGCGGGGATCATGATCGAAATATTTGCTTAATTCCATCTTCAGCACACGGCACCAACCCAGCTAGTGCGATTATGGCAGGCATGAAAGTAGTGATTGTTAAATGCGATGAAGCGGGTAATATTGACCTGGGTGATTTAAAAGCCAAAGTAGAAAAGCATGCGGATAATCTCTCAGCCATTATGGTGACTTACCCATCGACACATGGTGTATTCGAGGTTGAGATTAAGCAAATTTGCGAAATTATTCATAATTCTGGCGGTCAAGTTTATCTTGATGGTGCTAATTTGAATGCCATGGTGGGCGTGACTCGTATGGGTGAGTTTGGTGCAGATGTGTCACACATTAACTTGCATAAAACTTTTGCTATTCCACATGGTGGCGGTGGCCCAGGTATGGGCCCAATTGGTGTTAAGGCGCATTTGGCTGAATTTTTACCAGGTAACCCATTAGAAAAAGACTCTAACGCAGTATCTGCTGCCATGTATGGCTCCGCTTCAATTCTGCCAATTTCTTGGAGTTATATTAAACTCTTGGGTAAATACGGCATGCAGCGTTCTACGGAAATTGCGATTGTTAGTGCAAACTATATTGCAGACGCGCTAAAAGATAGCTTTCCAATTCTATATCGTGGCGATCAAGGTATGGTGGCACACGAATGTATTGTTGATATTCGCCCATTAAAGGAGTTAAGTGGTATTGCGGAAGAGGATATAGCTAAGCGTTTAATGGATTATGGATTTCACTCGCCAACCATGTCGTTCCCGGTGGCTGGTACGTTAATGATTGAGCCAACTGAAAGTGAATCAAAGCACGAGATTGATCGTTTTATTACCGCGATGATTAGTATTCACGATGAAATTCAAAAAGTGATTTCAGGTGAGTGGGACAAGGATAATAATCCACTTAAAAATGCGCCACATACAGCGCATGAAATGGCGGGTGATTGGGCTTATCCATACACTAGACAAGAGGCTTTGTATCCAGTTGAGTCGTTAATTACGAATAAATATTTCCCGCCAGTTAAGCGTATTGACAATGTCTATGGCGATCGAAACTTATTCTGTTCTTGTATTACCACAGAAGATTTCGAGTAGTTTACTGTTGAGACAGTTGTGTAATTGTCTCGATTATCTCGGCTGAGTCCCATTCAACACCACCAAACAATGTGTAGGCAATTTCACCTTGTTTGTTAATCAGAAAATTTGAAGGTGCGGCAAATACGTTCCAGGCTTGAATGCTACTGCCTGATTCGTCCATTAGAATAGTAAACTCTGGCTTGATGCGTTTAACAAAAGCCTCAACTTCAGCTTTGGATTCTGCCATGTCAATGGCTAAAATTTTAAATGCCACACCTGCTTTGGCCAGCTTATCTTGCAATTTATTCATACTTGGCATCTCTTTAACGCAAGGTGGGCAGTAAGTTGCCCAGAATTGCACCAGCATAACCTGGCCTTTGTACTGCTCTAGTGTATGTACATTGCCTGATAAATCTTGCAATTGAACTTGAGGGTTGTTAATTTTTCCCGAATACGGCTTTAATGATGCTGCTTGTGCAATGCCAGTTGTAATTAATAAAAGGGCTAGTAAGGTTTTTTTAGCAACTGAATTTTTCATCATTTTTTTAATTCCTGTAAATAAAATAAACTTACTTTAATAAGTCCTGATAATTGTGAGGTAACAACATCTTCTATTCTGTTTGGGTCAGCGCGCTTAAAGAAATAGCCACGAATTCCTGGGACAATTTTAGAGACAACAGAGCTGCCTGAAGCGCCTAATTTTTGCGTTAGATGGTTAACACTCCATCGATCTGGCGTTCTGCCACCTTCAAGCAACATTAGTGGAATGCCGGTAGTGCCTACTGATTCTACGTATTTTGGCTCAACACCAGGCTCAGGTGCACCATCATTAAGGCGTGGGAATAATAATATGCCACCTTTTAAGTCTTGATAATCAGAGTAAGATTTTTTCCATTGTGATGCAGCCCGCAATAGTAGTTGCGTGTCTGGGCCAGAAGCTACTAGGTAGACGTCTTTTTTGGTGGAAATGGCTTCATAGATAATATGAGTTAAATCTTCACTCGGAATCTCTGCATAGCTACTGCGAGATTTTGGCAGCATATAAGTGCCAAGCATATCAGGCATCCAAACTTCAATACCGTCATCAGCTAAGGATTGTGCCGTATCCTCTTCATGTTTACTTTTTCCATTATCACAAGCAAAGCCGATGACTAATATATCACCTTTGGCAGGAAAAACTCTAATTTCAGTCTCCTCACCAGAAGGCAATTCAACATATGTAAGCTCTTTAGCATTGGATGCACTAAGGAAAAATACAAAAATAATAAATAAACTATTTTTAATAAACATCTAATAATATTATAATATAATAATAAATATTTTACCTACTTATCTGGTTTTTGTATGAAGTCATTTATTGTATTTTGTGTTTTAATTTATCAAGCAATTATTAACAGTGTTTTTGCCCAAGACGTGTATGAACAGGCGCTGTTGTTAAAGTCAAACTTAGAGCATGGAAAAAATAGTTACAAGTTATGTGCAGCTTGTCATTTAGATAATGGCGCAGGAAAGAAGAACGGTAGTTTTCCAGTGATTGCTGCTCAGCATAAATCAGTCATCATTAAACAGCTCAAAGATATTCAGTATAAGCATCGAGACAGTCCAACCATGTATCCGTTTTCTGACGCCAAAACTATTGGCGGTGTGCAAGCTATTGCTGATGTTGCTGCTTACATAGAAAGTCTGCCAGATCTTGGTAATAATGGCTTGGGAAGTGGTGAGAGGCTTGTTCAAGGTAAAGCGCTTTATTTGAATAATTGCACCGGTTGTCATGGTCTTGATGGGCAAGGCGATGCACAACTAACATTCCCAAGAATTAAATCTCAACATTATGAATATCTATTACGCCAATTAAAATGGATGCGTGATGGCTATCGGGCCAATAGTAATCCTGATATGCTGGATTTGATTAAAAACATGAGTGATTTAGAGTTGTCAGACCTGGCAGATTACGTTTCTCGTCTTTGAGTGGTAATTTGCCTCATGCTGGATAAAAAGTTGCATTAAAATAGCTCAAAACTTAGTGGTTTTATTCTAAATTTCCAGGGGGAAAATGAGCCAAATCGGCCTTGAGCAGCAAAGCGTCGCAGAATTCTCAGAACGCGCTTATCTTGATTATTCAATGTACGTCATTCTTGATCGTGCTTTGCCGTTTGTGGGCGATGGTCTCAAGCCGGTACAGCGCCGTATCATCTATGCGATGAGTGAATTGGGGCTTAAGTCAACCGCAAAGTTTAAAAAATCAGCTCGTACGGTCGGTGATGTTTTGGGTAAATTCCACCCCCATGGTGATAGTGCTTGTTATGAGGCTATGGTGCTTATGGCCCAGCCTTTTTCTTACCGTTATCCATTTATTGATGGTCAAGGAAACTGGGGTGCGCCAGACGATCCTAAGTCATTCGCTGCAATGCGTTACACCGAATCAAAGTTGTCTCGTTATGCAGATTTATTATTAGCAGAAATTAACCAAGGCACAGCCAGTTGGACAGATAATTTTGATGGCTCACTGCAAGAGCCTGAAAATCTTCCTGCACAAGTGCCAAATCTATTGCTTAATGGCACCTCAGGCATTGCAGTTGGTATGGCGACCGATGTGCCACCACACAACTTAACTGAAGTGGTTAATGCCTGTATTGCGTTGCTTGAAAAACCTTCAAGTGATTTGGATGAAATCATGCAAATCATTCCGGCGCCTGATTATCCAACACATGCCAACATTGTATCGTCAGCAAAAGATTTAAGACAAATTTATGAAACTGGCCACGGTTCAGTTAAGATGCGCGCCACCTATCAAAAAGAAAATGGTGACATTGTTATCGAAACATTGCCATTTCAAACCTCTGGCTCTAAGGTGATTGCACAAATTGCAGATCAAATGCGCAAAAAGAAGCTACCACTGGTGGACGATATTCGTGACGAATCTGACCATGAAAACGCCACACGAATCGTTATTGTGCCACGTTCTAACCGGGTTGATGCCGATAGCTTAATGCTACACTTGTTTGCCACCACAGATTTGGAAAAAAATTATCGCGTTAATATGAATGTGATTGGCTTAGATGGCAAGCCTCAGGTTAAGCCTTTGATGCCAATGTTAAAGGAGTGGTTGACCTACAGAACTCAAATTGTTACCAAACGACTAAACTTCCGTCTAGATAAAATTTTGGCGCGATTACATATTTTGGAAGGCTTATTAGTCGCCTTCTTAAATATTGACGAAGTGATTGCCATCATTCGAGAAAACGATAAACCAAAGCCAATTTTAATAGCGCATTTCAAGCTTAGCGAGATTCAAGCTGAAGCAATTTTAGAGCTTAAATTACGCCATCTAGCCAAGCTTGAAGAGGTCAAAATTCAAGCAGAGCAAGCAGAACTTGCCGCAGAAAAAGAAAAATTAGAGTTATTATTGTCCAGCGACGCACGACTAAAAACCTACATCAAGAAAGAACTAAAAGCAGTGATTGAGAATTTTGGTGATGGGCGTCGCTCTAGTATTGTTGCTGACGTTAGTGCCGCCCAAGCATTTAATGAAGATGATTTGGTGCCGGCTGAAAATGTGACGGTTGTTTTGAGTGATAAGGGTTGGGTTAGAAGTGCTAAAGGTCATGATATTGACCCAACCACACTGAATTATAAATCTGGTGATAGTTACCTTACCAGCGTCCAAGGTCGTAGCAATAAAAATGCCATTTTTATTGATTCCACTGGACGCTCTTACTCTTTAATGGCTAACTCGCTACCGAGTGCTAGAGGCCAAGGAGAGCCACTAACTGGGCGATTATCTCCACCTTCAAGTGCCGAATTTGTGGATGTAGTAATGGGCGATGAGTCGCAAAATATTTTGCTTGCTTCTGATGCAGGCTATGGTTTTATTGCCACTATTGGTGATTTACTCTCTAAGAAAAAAGCGGGTAAAGCATCCTTAACCTTGCCAGGTGATGCCAAGGTGATGAAAGTGATTAATATCGATGATTTGGATAATCAATTTGTTGCAGTTACAACCAATCGTGGGCGTTTGTTAGTATTCCCAGTGTCGGAGTTGCCGGTGTTATCCAAAGGTAAGGGTAACAAGCTAATTCAAATTCCGGCCAAGGATGTTAAGGCGCGAGAAGAGTTTGTGGTGAGTATCTGTGTCTTGCTCGATACTCAAAACTTAAGAGTGTATGCAGGTAAGCGCCATCTAACCATTAAATTCCAAGATTTAACCAACTACATTGGCGCCAGAGCTCGTCGAGGCAATTTATTGCCAAAAGGCTATCAGGGTGTCGATTTGATTGAAGCGGTAGAATAACAATCACCCTGCGATTGGGGGTGTAATTTTTAGCTGTTCAAAGGTATAATTAGCCCTTTTTCCCAATTTTTCCGAAAATGTTCGTCCTAAAAATTGTTACAGATTTTGCTGCAGCTCATTCACTTAGAGAATATCCAGGTGATTGTGCTCGCCTACATGGCCATAATTGGCAGGTGGAAGTGCTTGTTAGTTCAAAAGTGCTTGATGAGGTAGGCATGGCAACTGATTTTAGAGAAATCAAAAAACAAACCAAAGTAGTTATTAAAAGGCTAGACCATCAGTATCTAAATGAGGTTGAGCCTTTTAATCAACTAAACCCTACGGCTGAAAATATTGCTAAGTATTTTTATGAAGAAGTGGGTAAATTAATCAACACAGAAGAGGTTCGAGTCAAAGAAGTAACCATTTGGGAAACTTTAAGAGCGTCTGTTACTTATTCGGAGGACCAATCATGAAATCTTGTGATTTGCCTGACACACAAAACAACTTAGATACTCGTCAAATCGTTATTGATCGAGTAGGTATTAAAGATATTTCACACCCGATTACTTATGTTGACCGTGATGGTAATAAATCACCAACAGTGGGTAATTTCACCATGACAGTTACTTTGCCAGAAAATGTTAAAGGCACGCATATGTCACGCTTCATTCAAATTTTGAATGAAGGACCGTGTGAATTTAATAACAGCAACTTTGGTAAAATTATTGAAAAAGTTCGTGATCGTCTAGAGTCTGATACCGCGCATATTACACTTGATTTTCCTTTCTTTAGAAAGAAAAAGGCACCCTCTTCAGGGGTTGAGTCTATGATGGATTATCAAGTTAGCTTGTATGGTTCTTTGTCTGGCGGTGAAACCGAAGTGATGATGAAGGTAGTTGTTCCAGTTACTAGCTTGTGCCCATGTTCTAAGAGTATTTCAAAATATGGTGCGCATAATCAACGCTCTCATATTACTATTAAGGCTAAAGCAGCCACGGGCAAGACTTTATACCTTGAAGATTTAATTGAATTGGCGGAGAAGAAGGCTTCATGTGAGTTATATGCCATTCTTAAACGTG
>NZ_JAQRMS010000004.1 GCF_028599055.1 Candidatus Thioglobus sp. | reverse complement strand
TTAATATCGGTGAATTAATGGTTGAATCGGGTATGGCGTTTTCTTATAAAGATACTTACCAGCAGGCAGAAAATTTGGCCAAAGCTGAACAGCTAGGATTTTGGAACTACCACACCCCGCCCATCGAACCATACAAATGGCGCAAACTAAACCGCCATTAATAGCTTTGAGTGTAGGAACTAGCAGAAAAAACTAAAAAGACGAAGCTTAACGTAGTGTGACTAACTCTTCTGCACTGGATGGATGAATCGCCACCGTATCATCAAACTGTTTTTTAGTGGCGCCCATTTTAATTGCCACGGCAAAACCTTGTAGCATCTCATCGGCACCATGCCCCATAATATGACAACCCACCACTTTTTCGTCATCACCAACACAGACAAGTTTAAGTGCTGTGGTGGTTTTATGATCAAGTAGCGCATCTGCCATCGGTGTGAATTCAGAGGTGTATATTTTGACTTTTTCAAATTGCTCATTGGCTTGCGCCTCTGTTAAGCCGATCGTACCAATTGGTGGATGTGAGAAAACAACTGTAGCAATGTTGTTGTAGTCGAGATGACGATCAATCATATTATTGTAGAGGCGGTCCGAGAGTCTTCTGCCAGCGGCAATGGCCACTGGTGTTAGTGGCGTTCTGCCTGTGGCGTCACCCAGTGCAAAAATATTATCAATATTAGTTACTTGAAATTTATCAGTTGGAATAAAGCCACGCTGGTCACAATTAACACTGGCGTTTTCCAGTCCTAAATGCTGGGTCATTGGGTCGCGTCCTACGGCCCAAATAATAGTATCAAATCCTGAAAACTCTCCTTGGTTCGTCACTAGTGTTTTGTCTGTTAATACTTCATCAATTTGAGTGTTGTGATGAATAGCAATGCCGTGATTGCTGTAATCTTTCTCCAGCGCTGTTTGAATCATAGGATCAAAGCTTTCTAATAAGGTTCCTGCTCGCTGGAAGATTTCTACGCTTGAGCCTAGTGCGTTGAGTACGCCAGCTAATTCAACACCAATATAGCCGCCACCAATAATGGCAACTTTTTTAGGTAGATCTTGTAGTTCAAAAAAACCATCAGAAGTGATGCCAAGTTCTGCGCCTTCAATATGCGGTACAGCCGGCTCGCCACCAGGCGATAGAACAATATGATCTGCCGTGTAATTGACGCCATTAACTGAGACTGTATTTTTATCAACCAATTTACCAAAGCCGTGTATGTAGTCAATGCCCAAATCTTCAAGATAGCCATCGTACCAATTAGTAATGCCGTTAATATAATTATCACGACCTTTTTTCAAGGCTTCCCAAGAGAAATTTTTAAAGTCCACGTCAAATCCAAATCCTTTAGCGCTGTTAATTTGTGTTGCTGTATTAGCAGCAAACCACATGACTTTCTTAGGAACGCAACCAACATTAACACAAGTGCCGCCAATGGTTTTAACTTCGATTACTGCACATTTTTTGCCGTATTCGCTGGCACGTTCAACCGCTGATAATCCACCAGATCCGGCGCCAATGGCAATCATATCGTAATGTGTGTTTGTTGTCTCTGTCATGGTTTCTCCTAATAGCCAGCTTTTAGACTGGCTTCTATAAATTTATCTAAATTACCGTCAAGCACATCGCCTGTGTTGGTTGATTCTACACCGGTTCTCAAATCTTTGATGCGTGATTGGTCTAGTACGTATGAGCGAATTTGATGTCCCCAGCCAATATCTGATTTTAGATCCTCTAACTCTTGGTTTTCGCTATTGCGTTTTTGCATTTCTAGCTCGTACAGTTTTGATTTTAATTGCTTAGTGGCCTGATCTTTATTAGCATGTTGGGATCGGCCATCTTGACATTGTACGACAGTGTTAGTAGGTAAGTGAGTGATTCGCACAGCTGAATCAGTTTTGTTAACATGTTGACCGCCTGCGCCACTGGCTCGGTAGGTGTCAATTCGAATATCTGCTTTATTGATTTCAATATCAATGTTGTCATCCACTTCAGGCGAAACAAATACCGAGCAAAATGAGGTGTGACGTTTGCCATTTGCATTAAAAGGGGATTTTCTAACCAAGCGATGAATACCAATTTCACTACGAAGCCAGCCATAAGCGTAATCTCCCTGCATGTGAATAGTGGCAGATTTAATGCCTGCAACTTCACCACTAGAGGCCTCCATTAATGTAACCTTAAATTTGTGCTTTTCGCCCCAACGCAAATACATACGTAACACCATTTCTGCCCAGTCTTGAGCTTCGGTACCACCTGAGCCAGATTGAATATCTACATAAGCTGAATTGGCGTCTAAATCGCCGCTAAACATACGTTCAAATTCTAATCTAGCAATTGAAGATTCAACCGTATTAAGATCTTCTTTGACACTATTGGCCGTATCTTCGTCCGCTTCACTTTGTGCCATGTCTAACAATTCACCTGCATCCTCCAGGATATTGCTAGCATGATTAAAAGTTTGGCAAATCACTTCAAGCTTTACCTTTTCTTGACTAAGCGCTTGCGCTTCTTCGGGATTCGACCAAATATCTGGGTTTTCCATTTCTAGCAGCACTTCTTCTAGTCGCCCTTGTTTCTCCTCTAAGTTTAGATGCTCGGCAAGTGTTTTTGACCGCTGCACTAGATCATCAATTTTTTGATAAGTAGGTGATAGTTCCATAAAGGGGTACTTTTAGTGATTTTGGTAAAATTTTGCAAGTACTTTTAGCGAGATTTTATCAGGCAAAATATTTATCTAATAGTTGTTCGTATTGGATGAATATTTTAACACAATAAAAATCGTTAAAATACTTGCCCCACGGGGGATTTATCCAAATCCTTATAAGCTTTATAAAATATTCCATCATGTGAATAGCCATGATTTTAAAATTTTATTTCTCTTATAAGGATTTGGCGTTATCAAAAATTACCAGAATCACCCCTGTTATTTTACTATTAACTTGGTATTTGACTAGACATAAAAAAAGCCCCAAACGGGGCTTTTATGAAAATAAAATAAATTATTTTCTAAGACCTAAGCGTGAAATTAAATCTGAATATGCGTTTACGTTGCTACCTCTAAGGTAGGTTAATAATTTCTTACGTTGAGAAACTAAACGCAACAAACCTCTTCTTGAGTGGTGATCTTTGTTATGCGTTTTAAAATGTTCAGTTAGGTGCTTAATGCGAGCTGTTAATAAAGCTACCTGAACGTTTGTAGAACCCGTGTCGCCTTCGGCAGTTTGGTACTCTTTGATAATGGCTTGTGTATCAATTGACATAATGAATTTTTCTCAAAACTTAAAAATAATAAAGGGTTAATTATACGCTAATTTGATTAATTGTTCCAATACTTAATTCAAATAAGTTAATAAAATTCAGCTTCGCCGATTGGACGAGTTTTAAAGCGCCTATGAATCCATAAATATTGCTCTGGATGTTTTAATATTTGCGTTTCTAGTATTTGGTTGGTCATACTAGCACTATTGACTGGATCGCTGTCTGGATAGTTATCAATTGGTGGGCTGAATTCCATCTGATAGCCAGACTCTGTTCTAATGAAAAAATACGGAATAACTGCTGTGTTATTACCTTTAGCCAAACGCGCCGTTGCAGATACAGTTGCTGTTTGGATGTTAAAAAATGGCGCAAAAACACATTTCTCCATGCCAAGATCTTGATCAGGGGCATACCATATAGGCAATTTATCTTTAATGGATTTGAGCATGCCTCGAGTATCTTTGGTTTTAATCATGACAGCGCCATTGTTAACAAAGCCTTTTCGCATTACTTCATCAAATAAAGCATTATTCTGTGGTCGGTAAATGTTGGCAATATTATGTTTAAGCAAGAGTGCTCGAGAGCCTAACATTAGAGGCAAAAAGTGGGCAGCGAGTAAAATAACATTCTTATTTTTTTCAATCGCCTTGGTTAAATGCTGCTCATTACGAATAGTGAGCATTGATTCAATTTTGGCGTTAGTGGCAAAGTAAGCATTGGCAGTTTCAAAAATTGAAATACCAATAGCCTCAAAATTTTGCTTAACCAGCATCTCAACTTCAGATTTTTTCTTATTGGGGAAACAGCGTGAGATATTAATAAAGGCAATATTTCTAAAACGGCTTAGCAATGGATAAAGCATTATGCCGATCACCTTGCCTAAACTGACTTGAATTTTAAAAGGGAGTTTTGCGCCTAATTTCATGAGACCAATTAAGATCCAGGTTGGAAGAAATTTAGGATGATAAAATTTTTGATTATTCATTAAAATACGGTTTATGCCTTATATTAGTCAGCGATTTATTGACGATCTCCCTAATCAAATTGACATTGTTGATTTGATCAATAAGCGCGTGCCATTAAAAAAGTCTGGCAGTGATTATCGAGCACCTTGTCCGTTTCACGGAGGCAAAAATAGCAACTTTGCTGTTAATGCACACAAGCAATTTTATCATTGTTTTAAGTGTGGTGAGAGTGGTGGTGCTATTAGTTTTATTCAGAAATTTGACAATTTAAACTTTGTTGAGGCAATCGAAACTATTGCCAGTGAGTTTGGCTTGGCTATTGAATATGATTCCAACTCAAAGCCTGTTGATCCAAGACTAGAGCGATATCGAGAAATTTCTAAAAAAGTAAGTGATTTTTACACTTTGCAACTACGCCAATCACCCGCTAGAGAAAAAGCGGTTAACTATGCTAAAAATCGAGGCATTAGTGGTGAAATTGCAAAGCGTTTTCAGCTGGGTTTTGCCCCACCTAGTAATAAAGACTTATTACTAAATTTTGAGAAAAATGATCAAGCTATTACCGATTTAAAAGCATTGGGCTTAATCAAGGAAGGGCAGTATGGTGACTACGACTTCTTTCGTGATCGATTAATGTTTCCAATCCATAATACTAAGGGTAATGTTATTGCATTTGGTGGCAGAGCATTTGATGATGATGCAAAGGCGAAATATCTTAACTCTGCTGAAAGTACTATTTTCTCTAAATCTAGAGAGTTGTATGGCCTACACCATGCGCGTAAATATTCTAGATCAATCAACTATCTACTGGTGGTAGAAGGTTATATGGATGTGGTGGCACTACATCAAGCAGGCATTACTAAAGTGGTTGCGACATTAGGTACAGCAACCACTCAGGAGCATTTGCAAATCTTAATGCGTACCACTAATGTAGTAGTATTTTGCTTTGATGGGGATAAGGCTGGGCGTTCAGCAGCCTGGAAGGCTTTGAAAATTGCATTGCCAATGATCAAGACTGGCATTACGTTTAAGTTTTTATTTTTACCTGATGGCGAAGATCCAGATACCCTGGTTAAAAAAGAATCTGCCAAAGCATTTGAAAAACGTATTGATGGTGCGCAGCCCTTATCTAAATTTTTATTTGACCACGTTAAAACAGAAGTAGCTTTTGACACCATTGAAGGCAAGACATCATTCTTGGAAAAGACCTCTGTATTGATTAAGTCAGTTAATTATGAGGTTTATCAGCATCAATTAATTGAAGGTGTGGCGCAATTGATTGGCCAAAGTGTTGAACAAGTGCAGCTAGTCTGTGATCAATCCAAATCTCAAAAACAAGAGACTCCACCGCCTGTTTTTACTGACGAAATGACTGATTATGAACATACCATGGTGCCAGATTACCATGATTTTCCAGATGAGGTACAGCTAGGTCCAAAGCCTATAGCAAAACCTGTCAATATGAAAGCGCTCATGTCTAAGATGATAACACTGATCCTTAATTACCCAAGTCTTGCCGACTCAACGGTAGAGCTTAGGGTGCGTTCGATTGCTAATTCTCAAGTATTGCTAGAATTGGTAAGATCGGCACAAATAGATGAAAATATTGAACAATTAGATCTTATAAATCCTTTTGAAAACAAGTTGGGTGTATTTAACCGACTTAAGCAACTCTGTGTATTGGAGCCACATTTGAGTGAGTTGCAAGCAAAAGAGGAGTTTTTGTCTATTTTAAATAGTATTGAGAGGCAACAAAATGGCGAGCAGATTAAGGCTGATATTCATCATGCTCATACTCTGGAAGAACAGCAAAAAATTATGCAGGGTATTTTAAAAAATAAGCGTAAAACTTAACTACTTAGAGCTGAGTTTAATAGCGGTATTGTTGGTTAAAATGTGTTTCATGGTATCACTAAACACCATAGCGGCAGAGTTTGAGCCTTCGCAACTATTTTTTAAATCTGGTCGTTTATAGACGTAGCATTTTTTTGGATAATCTAGTCTAACTGCCATAATATATTTAGGCTGATTAACAGGCACAAATCCCGTAAAAAAAGTACGCTTAGCACCTGTTTTGTGATATTTTCCATTGACCACCATTTCTGCCGTACCTGTTTTTCCAGCAACGTCGTAACCTTTAATTCTGGCGCGATAGCCAGAGCCTTTCCAGGAGGCGACCGCATCTAATAAATGAGCAATTTTGTTGGTTGCTTGCGGGCTGAATACTTGGGTCTTTTCTTCGTAGCTAGCAACATTTTTGATTAATTTTAATGCTGGCACAGCGCCTTCATTGGCGAATACCAGGTAAGCCCTTGCTAATTGTGCAAGGTTGGTTTCCATTGGGCCGTGACCAAAAGATAGGGTGCGTTTGTCAGCCAACCCCCAGGAGCTGTAATGTCTCAATGATCCAGAATTTTCAACACTGGGTATCAGGCCCAAAGGTTGGCTAAATCCAAGTTTACGCCAAGTGCTGTACATGTCTTCATTACTAAGTCGTTCAGAAACATTTACTGTGCCAAGGTTATGGGATTTTTGAAGAATTTTTTTAACCGTAATTGCGTCGCCATATTTCCTTACTTCTGAGTTTGTTTTTAAGTGACCAATGGATTTGCTAACATCAATTAGTTCGTCATCTTGCGCGCTAATCTTTCCTTGATCGAGAGCGAGCAGCATAGTGAATGGCTTCATGGTTGAACCGGGTTCAACCTTGTCTGATAAGACTCGATTACGATAATGACTTGGGTTGTAAAGGCTGTTGTTATTTGGGTCATCTGCTGGGTAATTAACCATGGCCAGCACTTCCCCGTTTGGTGACAATATAATAGCTGATCCGGAGTCTGCCTCATGTTTTAAAACTGATTTTTTGATGGCTGAATATGCATGATATTGGATATCGGTATCAATAGTTAATTCAATGTTTTTCCCGTGATGTAGCTCCTTTTCTACCTCAGGATTAAAGTAGGCTTTAGTTTGGTTATCTATAAAGTTTAAGTGTGCTTTTCCGTTGACTCCGGCAAGTGCATGCTCAAACTCATTTTCAATACCAGAGCCACCTTTATTTTCTGCATTAACACGACCTAATAATGGCGCCATAGAAGCAGACTTAGGGTAATAACGTTGCGTATCTTGACGTAGCACTAAAGCTTGGCCAATTCTTTCTTTTCGGCATTTGTTAACGGTTGTTTTTGCGCCCACAACCGTTTGAAATTTAACCGCGTTTAATACTCGATCCACTAAGCTTAGTGGCTGGGTGATCTCTTTATTTCGACAAACCTCAATACGCTGTTTTTTTAATTGTTTGAGTTTTTCCAGTATTGGATCCGTTAGAGTTAGATTCTTTTTAATGGGTAGATAACGTGAGCCGATTGCTCGTTTTTTAGCAAGTAGCATTCCAAGTGTTGTTTCATCCATAGCTAGCGCTTCAGCTAGTTTTGGCACAAATGCAGGATGAATATTGCTTGGATCAAGTATGACTCGCTTGAGCAATCTCGAGCTGGCCAAAATATTTCCGTGTCGATCCAGTATGTCGCCTCGTCTAGCTAGTTTCGTTTGCACCGAATTTGCCTGCTTGTGCGCTCTGTCTTGAACACTTTGAACCTCATCGTTCGTGTTTGAAATGCTGATACTATGATATGAGAACAATCCAAATACTGCTAAAAAGATGAATTTAACAAATCCTTGGCGTTGCCAATAGCCTTGAACTTTGGTAAGTTTAGGAACCGATAGCTTATTTGTAAATTTGTTAAAAATAGCTGTCTTCATAGTGCAATACTGCCATTAAACCATTTGCCTTTATCTTTTTCTCCCACTTCTTTCATGTTGAGAATAATCAGTGCGCTTTCTCTAATTTCTGTCCCACTAATAACTTGAGAATGCTCACTTAGCAATTGTTTGTTAAGTGCAACAATTTGATGATTGTCTAGTGTTGCACGTTTTAGTTGCTTATAAAGTGTGTAGGTCTGATGATGCCATGAAATGCTTAAAATGCTTAATCCAATAATGCTAATCAATAGTGTTATATTAAATTGCATATTGTTGATCGGCGGCTTCATCATGAATTCCTACTAGCAACACGCAATATTGCACTCCGAGAGCGCTTATTGTGACTAATTTCTTCTTTACTGGCTGACTGCTTTCCCAAGTCTTTAAAGGGCATTTTTTCTAGCGCTTGATTGGCGATTGGCAAGCCTTTTGGTAAGGATTTTTGCCGTGAATTTTTTTGAATAAAGCGCTTTACAATTCGATCTTCAATTGAGTGAAAGCTAATGATAGACAGCCGACCATTAGGTGCCAACAGGTTCTTTGATTGTTCTAGTGTGTCGCTTAATTGCTTTAACTCTTGGTTAATGAATATTCTTATTGCTTGAAAGGTTCGAGTTGCTGGATGCTTCTTTTTTTGTCCTCTGACCACGTCGCTGACTAAATTGGCTAATTGCAGCGTTGTTTCTAGTGGCTTCTCCAATTGAAATTTCTTTATTCGAGTGGCAATATGACGTGATTTTTTTTCGTCACCAAATTGGTAAATAACATTGGCAATTTCTTCTTCGTTAGCCGCTTGTAGCCACTGCGCTGCACTTAACCCTGATGTTTGATCCATTCTCATATCTAGTGGACCCTCTGCATTAAAGCTAAATCCCCGCTGTGCATTGTCTAATTGTGGTGATGAAACGCCTAAGTCCATCAAAATTCCGTTTATTTTTCCGTTGAGTCCCATTTCATTGATAATGGTGTGCATTTGCGCAAAAGGGCTGTGTATTAACGTTAGCCTCGGGTCGTTGAATTTTTCCTTGGCATATTCAATAGCACTCAAATCTTGATCAAAAGCGATGAGTTGGGCTTTGTCGTTGAGTTGATCTAAAATTCCCTGAGAGTGACCGCCACGGCCAAAAGTGGCATCGATATAAATACCATTTGGTATTAAATTAAGTGCATCAATCGACTCTTTAAACATCACAGACTGGTGATGGTTAGAAATCATAATGACAGTTGGGCGACCTCAGCAGGGATTTCAGCTTGCTTACTTAGTGTATCTAAACTACTAAGCTGCTTGTTCCAAGCGTCTTCATCCCAGAGTTCAAAGTTATTTCCTTGGCCACTCATGATAATTTTTTTACCAATTTTGGCATAATCTCTTAATGCACTAGGAATTAGAATACGTGCTGCTTTGTCTAATTCGCAATCAGTGGCGTGACCAATTAGTTTGCGTTTTAAACGCTTGGTGTGTATGTTTAAAGAGGGTAGTGCACTTACTTTTTCTTCTAGCACTTGCCAATCCTTTAAGGGATATAGCAATAAGCAGTTATCATCTGGGTGAATGCTTAATACCATTTGTCCGGCGCAATTTTTTTCAATTTGCGCCTGATGGCGAGTCGGAATTTTTAACCGACCCTTTGCATCAACACTTAGATTGTGTACCCCTCTGAACATCTGTTTGCCAAATTAAGCAATGGTTGCAAAACCTAGTGAAAGAATAACCGCAGCTGATGTGTAGATAAAAGTTTGTAGTAAAACGTCCATATTTCTCTCCCGTTAAAGTTGATTGGTTTTCATTTTTTATAACTCTCCTCAAGTAGTTATAAATAAACATTTTATACCACTTTGTACCACTTTTATACACTTATATTAAAAAATAGGAAATAATCAATATAGCTCTTAACAAGCCTTAAATAAAGGATTTTTTGTGTTTTTAAACCATTTTTAAGCTCTAAAAGAGGTGTTTTTCTCTTATTTTTAGGCTTTATTGCAGACTTTTCTTAAAATTTTAGAAATATTGAGAATGACAATAAATATGAGAATTTTTAAAGAAAAAAAGAGTGCTCAAATAAATTTAAGCGATTATCTTAATGATAATTTGCTAATTATTTTAGCGCTAATTTCTTCAATTGAAATTTGAGTTGTATCTAAGAATGAAATGTTATTGGCGAGGTACAAGTCTTCTGCACGCTTAATTTCGCGCTGGCATTGGCCGATTGATGCGTAAGCACTGTTACCTTTTCGTTTTTCACGAATTTGGCACAAACGTTCTGGCTTTATTCTTAAGCCAAACAGCTTATTTTTGTAGGGTTGCAAAATTTCGGGTAGCTCGGTATTAGTCAAATCTTGATCAATTAATGGATAGTTAGCAGCTTTAATACCATATTGAAGCGCCATAAATAAGCAGCTGGGTGTTTTGCCGGATCTAGAGACGCCAATAAGAATAATATCAGCCTGAGCGTAATTTTTTGACCCTAGACCATCATCACTGCCTAATGAAAAGTTAATGCTATTAATTCTACTGGAATAATCATTGCTGTTAGGGTTGTGTAAGCGGCCAATGGTATGTGAAGATTTTAAATTAAGTGAGCGCTCCATTTTTGAGATGAAAGTATCAAAAAAATCAAAAAAAATACAAGGACTATTTTTTATTAATTCTCTATATTCAGCATTAATTTGAGTGCTAAAAACCAGCGGTAGAGAATTGCCTTTTGCTGAAGCGTTGTTAATTTTACCAATGGCAGATTTTGCTTTATCAAACGTGTCAACAAATGACAAGTGAATTTCGTTAAACTCTATATTTTCAAATTGACTCAGTAAACTATTCCCCAGTGCTTCGGCCGTAATTCCAGTGCGGTCAGATATAAAAAAAACAGTTCTTTGGTTAGTCATTACCCAGAGATGCCCAGGTTTCGACGACAGTGTCTGGATTTAGAGATATGCTGCTAATTTTTTGATCAAGGAGCCACTGCGCTAAATCAGGGTGATCTGAAGGCCCTTGGCCGCAAATTCCTATGTATTTATTGTGCTTATGGCAGGCATCTATTGCCATGGAAATCATTTTTTTGACAGCTGGATTTCTTTCATCAAAACCATCAGCAATAAGGCCAGAATCTCGATCCATGCCGAGAGTTAATTGGGTCATGTCATTGGATCCAATTGAAAATCCGTCAAAATACTGTAAAAATTCTTCAGCCAGTAGGGCGTTTGAAGGTAATTCACACATCATAATAATTCTTAAGCCGTTAACACCGCGTTCAAGTTGATTTTCTTTTAGCAATTGAATGACTTGTTTGGCCTCGTCTGTTGTGCGGACAAATGGAATCATGATTTCAATATTAGTTAAGCCTATTTCCTCTCTCACTTTTTTAATAGCTTGGCATTCCAATTCGAAGCAAGCCTTAAAATCTTTGGAGATGTATCTTGCTGCACCCCGAAAACCTATCATTGGATTTTCTTCTTTAGGTTCATATCGGTCTCCGGCTAATAGATTGGCATACTCGTTAGATTTGAAATCCGACATTCGAATAATAACAGGACTATCAGCGAAGGCA
Organism: Candidatus Thioglobus sp.; assembly: GCF_028599055.1. Classification (GTDB taxonomy): domain Bacteria; phylum Pseudomonadota; class Gammaproteobacteria; order PS1; family Pseudothioglobaceae; genus Thioglobus_A. Next base: position 13,448 of record NZ_JAQRMS010000004.1, on the reverse strand, counting down.
GCTGCAATGGTGGCAATACCTTCAGTTAGTTTGTCAATGTAGAAATCAATGGGAGACTTATATCCTGCAGATCTTTTCTTTATTTCAGCTTTTAACTGACTCGGTAATTGATCAAATTCTAGCAAAGCTTTAGGGTGAATACCTATGGTAGTATTGATAATAAATTCAAGTCGTGCAAGCCCAACACCAGAATTTGGAATACTAGCAAAATCAAAAGCTCTACCTGGGTTGCCCACATTCATCATAATTTTTACTGGAATTTCAGGCAAGGTGTCTATGGATAATTGCGTATGCTCGTAGTCTAAGATGCCTTCATAAACGTAGCCAGTATCACCTTGGGCGCAGGAGGCGGTAACAGGCATATGGTTAGTGAGTTTCTTGGTGGCATCGATTGTACCTACAATTGCAGGAACCCCCAATTCGCGTGCTATGATAGCAGCATGACAGGTTCTACCGCCACGATTGGTGACAATAGCAGAGGCTCGTTTCATCACAGGTTCCCAATCTGGGTCAGTCATGTCGGTGACCAAAATATCACCTTCCTGAACTTGATCCATTTCGGAAATATTATTGATAATACGTGCAACACCAGTGCCTATTTTTTGCCCAATAGAGCGTCCTTCTATTAACACTTTTCCAGTTTTATGAAGTTGGTAGCGGTCAATTTTTCCTGTTGAGTTATCTCTACTTTTAACAGTTTCAGGCCGTGCCTGTACTATATAAATTTTGTTATTACTGCCATCGAGCGCCCATTCAATATCCATTGGTCTGGCGTAATGTTGTTCGATAATTATGGCGTAGCGAGCCAACTCTTCCACTTGGTTATCATTCAAGCTAAAGCTTTGCTGTTGATCTTTGGGTACGGTTTCTATTGCCACACAGCTTTTTAAGTCATCATAGGCGTACACCATTTTTATTTCTTTTGAGCCGATATTTCGACTTAGAATTGCTTTTTTATCAGCCACAAGACCAGGTTTATGCACATAAAATTCGTCAGGATTGACCGATCCTTGTACAACGGTCTCTCCCAATCCGTAGGCGGAAGTAATAAACACCACATCGTTAAATCCTGATTCGGTATCTAAAGTAAACATGACACCGCTAGCGCCAATATCACTTCTGATCATTTGCTGAATTCCGGCAGAAAGTGACACCTCTGAGTGTTCAAACCCCTGATGAACACGATAAGAAATGGCCCGATCATTGTAAAGGGATGCAAATACTTTTTTAATGGCGCTCAGTATGTTTTCAATCCCATGCACATTAAGATAGGTTTCTTGTTGTCCGGCAAAGGAAGCTTCAGGCAAATCCTCTGCAGTGGCGGAAGATCGCACTGCGAAAGTTACCTCTTTGCCAAGTTCTAATTCAAGCTGCTGGTAACTATGGGTAATTTCATTTAGTAGCTTATCTGGAAAGTTGGATTCTTGTACCCAGTTTCGAATGGTCGCACCTACTCGTGTTAGCGCTTGAATTTGGCTCGGATCTAAATCTTCTAAAAGTAAATTAATTTTTGATTTGAGATTATTATGTTTTAAAAATTCCTCAAAAGCATTAGCCGTGGTTGCAAATCCGCCTGGAACTTGAACGCCTTTACTAGATAAGGCGCTAATCATTTGACCTAAAGAAGCATTTTTTCCGCCAACAGTTTCAACATCTTTTATGCCGACATTTTTTAACCAAACCGTGTAGTGCATTTCACCACTCCAAGTAAAAAAAATTATTTAATAGCTACCAACAATTTCAGGTCCCATGAGTAAGGTTGGTAAAAAAGTTGATAATATTGGAATAAAGGTAATTATCATTAAAAATACCAGCATTAATAATAACCATGGCAGTGTAGATTTAATGACTTCAATTAGCGGCAATCCAGTAATGCTTGAGGTAACAAATAGATTAAGCCCCACAGGCGGGGTGAGCATGCCAATTTCCATGTTAACCACCATCATAATACCTAAATGAATCGGGTCGATACCCATCTCCATGGCGATGGGAAATAAAATTGGCGCCATGATAAGTAAGACGGCGGAAGGCTCCATAAAGTTGCCAGCGATCAATAACACTAAATTAACAATTAATAAAAATCCCCAAATAGGCAAGCCAAACGCAATAATGGTTTCGGCAATTTCATGTGGAATGCGTTCGTTAGTCAACACAAAGGCAAATAACATAGCATTGGCAATGATAAACATTAGCATAATTGACGTTTTTGCTGATTCTTTGATAACCAGTGAAATTTCATTAATTTTGATATCTTTATAAACAAACACACCCAAAATAAAAGCATACACAGCGGCAACCGCTGCCGCTTCTGTTGGGGTGAAAATACCGCCGTAAATACCACCCATAATAATGACAACTAAAAATAATCCGCCAGAAGCTCGAGCAGATACTTTGAATAGGTGAGCAAAACCCTTAAATGAAGCACTTGGGTAGTTTTTTGCACGAGCGGTGAAATAAATGGCAACCATCATCATTGAACCAATAATAAGGCCGGGTATAACACCCGCTAAAAACATTCTGCCAACTGAGACTTCGGTCGCTGCCGCATACACCACCATAACAATTGATGGCGGAATCAGAATGCCCATGGTGCCAGCCGAGCTAATCACACCTGCAGCATACGTTTTTGGATAGCCTTCTTTCACCATGCCTGCGATTACAATTGATCCAATGGCAATAACGGTAGCTGGAGAGGAGCCAGAAATGGCTGCAAACATCATACAAGCGAGCACTGACGCCATAGGCAAGCCGCCTTTGACCCAGCCGATTGTGGCAATGGCAAAATCGACTAAGCGTTGGGCGGAGCCACCTTTGGATAAAAAAGCTGAGGCTAGGATAAAAAATGGAATAGCCATTAATGTGTAGTGTTCCATTGATCCAAACAAGTGCCCAGCTAAAGAGGCTAGTGATTCAGTACCAAATAATAAAATGACTGTCACACTAGAGAGTCCTAATGAAAAGGCAACCGGAACGCCAATAGCCATAAGCCCAAATAGCATAAAGAATAAAGTAAAAATAACCATAATCAGTAAGCCTTATTCTTGATAGTCATTGTTGTGTGATTCAAAGTGCATTGTGGTTGTTTGATTATTAAGAACCTTGATCATGACTTCAGTTAGTCGATAAAACATTAATAAAAAACCAAGTGGCAGGACAATCTTGGCTTGCCATTCTAGCACTGGCAAATCTTCCATTTCTATCTCGATTTCTTTTAACAAAGAAACGTATTCATAGCTACCAATAAACATCACAACAACAAAAATCATGCAGCTAATAATAGCCACAAGTGTGATGATTTTTCGATATTGCGCACTAAACAAATTGACAACGCTGTCAACCGCAATGTGTGATCCTATTTTAATAATATAGGATGCACCCAGTAAAACCAGCCAAGCAAAGAGATAGGTGGTTACTTCCAGTGCCCAAACAGCACCAGAGTTAAATACGTACCTAGCAACCACTTGGGAGAAGGTAAGTAATGTCATGCAGGAGACTAATAAAATGATTAGCCATTCCTCAACATGATTTAAGAATTTGGGAAATTGATTAAATTTCATGGGGTTGATTCCAACTTGCCGCCAACATCTGCTGGCGGCAGTTAACTGTTAGTTTTGAGCGTTACATTGTTGAACAGCGGCAATATTGTCTTTGCCTACTTGATCTTCAAATTGAGCCCAAACTGGCTTCATGGCATTAACCCATTGCTGTTTTTGAGCATCGGTCAAAGTATGAATATTGGTTTTGCCAGAATCAGCAACTGTCTTCATATCTTTAACCGCTGCATCCAATGCAAACTGAGTTACTTCAGCCGTTACTTCTGAAATTATTTGATCTAATTGCATGCGAATGTCAGTAGGCAAGCCATTCCAGAAGCGTTTGTTGGTTACTAACGCGTACTCTAAAACACCGTGGTTAGAGACGGTGGTATCTTTTTGCACCTCAAAGAATTTCTTTGAACGGATGTTTGACCAGGTGTTTTCTTGACCATCAATAACGCCAGTAGCTAATGCATTGTAAACTTCAGAAAAAGCCATTTTTTGTGGATTGGCATCAACCGCTTCAAATTGTGCTTTAAGTACATCCGAACTCATAATTCTAAATTTAAGTCCAGCGGCATCTGTTGGCACAATTAATGGTTTGTTGGCAGAGATTTGCTTCATGCCGTTTAGCCAGTATCCTAGACCTTTAATACCTTTTCTTTCTGCAGCGCCCAATAAAGCTTGACCTTTTGGTGAATCGGTAAAGCAGTTAAGTGCTTGTGGATTTTTGAATAAAAATGGTAAATCAAATAACGCCCATTCTTTAGTGTACTTGCTGAATTTAGATAGTGATGGTGCAGCCATTTGAACATCGCCCAATAGCAAAGCTTTAAGTACGGCTTTATCACCATATAGTTGCGAGCTTGGATAAACCTCAACGCGCACCTTGCCACCCAATCGTTCATCAACTAATTTTTTAAATAACATAGCACCCTTACCCTTAGGGGTGGCTTCAGTAGTTACGTGTGAAAACTTAATGACAATTTCTTTGGCGTAAGCTGCGGGTGATGCAATTAAACCAGCGGTAATAACAGCTGATGCGATTAATTTAATATTTTTTTTCATGTTTTTCTCCTCGAAGATTCTTTTAATAAACAGAGGTATTACAAGCTTTTAGGCTTGGAATGAACACGAGTATAGTGTAAAAAAAAATTCAAGGTTAGGCGGATTTTCGCCGATGAACTAATCCTGTAAAAATTCAGACCTGCTAATGTCATACTTCAATAGTTTTTCATTTAGTGTGCGTCTAGGGGTTTTAAGTAATTCGCATACTTGAGATATGTTGCCAGCACACTCAATCATTGCCTGGGTGATTAGCTGACGTTCGAAGCTCTGCATTAAGGTGCGTAGATCTTTGTCAAATTTATTGGCCATATCTACCATTTCAGTTGACGAGACTTTTAGTAGATGTGAAATTGACGTATCAACCGTGCGATTTAGTAGTACAAATTGCTCTGCAATTTGCTTGAGTTGGCGCTGGTTTTCCGGCCACTCAAAAGATGACAGAGTGATGACATCTTGTTCTGATAAGTTCGGAATAGGTGTTTGATAATGCCCAGCTGATTGGGTCATATATAAGTTAAATAACTCAAAGATGTCCTCTTTATGCGCTCTAAGTGCTGGAACTTGCAGTATCTTGCCATTCAGTAAAGCGCATAATTTGCTTAAGTTGGTGTGTGCTTTTTCTTTAGCTGGCTTTTCATTTACTGAATAAATAAACCTGGGCAGAGTGCCGCCTGATTGGTGGATTTTTACACTAACTTTATTTGTTAGTAACGCTATTAATTTGGCTCGACTTTCTAATGGTAGCTTATCTAAATTTTCTAAAAATATTGTGCCTTCCTTCGCCCTAGAGAATACGTTGTCATCCTCAAGAAAGGTTTTTTCAAAAAAGCGTTCCGAAACAATTTTACAGTTAACACGAATAAAAGGCTTGACCCTTCTTTGACTGTGTTGGTGCAGGGTTTTGGCTACCAGTGGTTTGCCCACCCCCCTTTCTCCGGTGAGCAATATGTTGTCTGCGGTTTTAGCGTAACTATATAGTTTCGTATAGAATGTTTGTATTACTGTGCTACTACCTAAAGGGTGTGTGTTTGAATCTTCTAGAGCAGAGTCTAGGCGATATTTATCAATTGCTTGACTAACCATTTGCTGTAAATTTTGCGGACTAAAAGGTTTGGCAATGAAATTGTAGGCACCGTGCTTGATAGCCTCCACTGCGGTAGCGATGTTGCCGTGCGCTGTTATCATAATAAGCGGCGGGCTTTTCTCTCTAGACTGTAATTCTTTAAGTACGGCCATGCCATCCATTTGCGGCATTTTTAAATCGCAAATAATGACTTCCACAGGGTGGCTGTTGAGTTCTGAAAGCATGGTTTTACCGCTGCTATAAGCTTTAACTGTATAGTTAGATCGATAAAAATAATCTGACAAAGAGTCTCTCATTGCCTGGTCATCATCAACAATAAAAACGAGTGCTTGAATGTTAGAATTCATAAGGCAAGGGGCAGAATGATGATAAAGGTTGAACCAAAGTCGGTGTTGTTGTGAGCAGTGAGCGTTCCATTTAGTTTATGAATAATATTGTGCGAAATGGTTAGACCTAGGCCTAATCCAACCCCAGAAGGCTTGGTAGTATAAAATGGGTCGAATAATATTTGCAATGTTTCTTCAGCAATACCCGCACCTGTGTCAATCACTTCAATAGTCAGTTCGTTATTATCCTGCACATACATCTTGATAGTAATTTTTTTGGTGTCTGAAAATTCAACCGCTGCTCTGGCGTTATTAATCAGGTTTATTAGTACTTGTTCTAAGCGAATCTGATCACCTTTGACTAAATAAGGTTGATCTATAAATTCTAGTGATAATGTGATATTGTCCTGCTTAAGTGCGGGAGAGATGATTATTAATGCGCCTTTAAGTGCATCGCGCACATCAATTTTTGCAGTTTCGTCTTCGCCATCATGGGAGAAGAGTTGTAGCTGTTGTGAAATCTTGCTCATACGCTCTACCAAAGTATTTAGTTTAGGCAGTACACTACGTTCACTTTCTATAGGGGTGCTGACTTTCGAGGGTAGCTGAGCGCTGGCGATATAAGTTTTCATTGCTGATAGTGGCTGCCCTAATTCATGAATAATTGAAGCTGATAGTTGCCCCATAGCCGCCAGTTTACTGGCGCGTTCAATATTTTTCTGCGCCACACGTAATTCTTTTTCAACTTGGTGTCGGTGTTCAATTTCAGTTTTTAATAAATCGTTTAACTCCCTAAGTTTGGCAGACTCTTTTAAAGAGGTTTTTAATTTGGTACTGGATTTGAATAACCAAAGTAGCAAGATTGCAGCGAGCATGGCTAGTAATATCAGGCCAATTTTGCTCCAGGTTTCGATGCTTAGCTGAGTAATATTTTTAACAGGCGTTAGGTAGTGCATAACCCAATTGGTACCTTGAATATCTGCAGTTTGATGAATGTAGTGAGTATCGTCAATATTTAACTGATCTTTTTTAGTTGCAGGGTCGGCCGCTAAAGACTCTAGATTTTTATTAGCGAATTGTCTTTGTGCTTGAATATTTTCAAGTTGCGATGTTTTAAGAGGGTGTAGTGTGCGATATTTCCAAGGTTTTTGCGAACTAAGAATTACTACACCATCACGATTGGTTACAAAAATATTTTCTCCCGCCTCCATCCAAATATTTTCTAGAATGCTTAGATCAACCTTTGCTACGGTAACAGCGATGGTCTTGTCCTGCTCTTTGGCGCCAGTAGAAATGTAGAATCCTGGCTTTTTAGAGGTAGTGCCAATACCAAAAAATTGACCATTTTTCCCTAGTATTGCCTCTTTAAAGTAAGGTCTGTAGGCAAAGTTCCTGTTAACAAAGCTATTTGGACTGCGCCAATTGCTGGCAGCAAGCGTTTTGCCGGTGGTATCCATAATATAAACTTCATTGGCGCCCGAGGCTTGCTTGATATCTTCTAATGCCAGATTGGCTTGTGCGGATTGTTGGAACGACCAATTGATTAGTTGTTTATCTCTGGCAATTACAAATGGTAGGAAGTTGAAACGTGTTAATTCATTGTATAGAGAGTTTTGATATAAACCGATGCGCTCAACAGCTTTGATTTTTAAGCTATTGGTGTGCATATCGATAATGTCGTGATAACTCCAAACGCCAACAGACAAAATAGTGGCGAGACTAAAGCCAAAAATAATTTTGTTTGATTTAAAAACCATATGCCAATGTCCTATGGAGTTTGATAAGCGAAAATTCGCCTAACGTTCAATTTTTATTATATCTATAATCAATTTCTAAGTTCTAAGTTTATTTTTTTAATCGTATTAAGATATGCGGTTTAAGCCGGTGTTAATCAGGTGTTTTCTTTATGGTAGATTTTTTGAACAGACGAATAATTAAATGTTGGTGTAGAATGTTGTCAAGTCAATTTAATACTAATCTTACTAAGGCGTTATGAACTACCACTTAATCCATAAGGATTCAATTTCCACTGTGCTTGAAAAAGCCAGGCAATATCGATCATTGCGAGAGCCTGATTTGGCCATTAGTATTTGCATTGATGTATTTGCTGTAGATCCTGAAAACCAAGAGGCCTTGGTTATCTATATTTTGGCGTTAACAGATCAGTATTCTCATCAGCACGTTAAAGTACAGCCTAAAAAAATTATTGAAACTATTGCAAGGCTAACGTCAGAATTTCACCAAATTTATTACACAGGTATTTTTCTTGAGCGTAAGGCTAGAGCATTACTTAGAAATCCTATGTCTCAGTCTTTTGCTTATGAAGGCTTAATGGAGGCTATTGTTAAGTATGAGGCGGCTGAAAAAATGGCACCATCACATTGTTCTGATCCGATATTGCGTTATAACAGTTGTTTACGCACTATTGAAAAAGAGCATCTAAAACCTCGAGAGGAGTTTGATGAGCTTTATTAGTACAACTGCTCGTAAAAAAATGCTAACCATAGCAGGACTGATTTGGTTTGGCTATATTGTTGCGCATATGCTGAGTTTATTAAACTTTCATTTTGGCGCAACAGCATTTAACGGTTTTTATGATTGGTTTAATAATTCACCCGTCTATTGGTTGGTGCTGTTGACATTGATTGTGGCATTGTCATTCCATGTTTTTATCGCAGTATTAAGACAATTAAATAACAATACCGCCTTAGGTGTTAGCAAGTACCGTCGCCACTATCCAAAAGCTATTCCTAGATTTATTGCCTGGTCTGGCGCTTCAATGTTGTTGGCATTTATTATCTTTCATGTTGTGCAAATGCAATTATTAGAAGGGTCTGATCGGCACCAACAAATGCTAGATATTTTTTCCCAGCCAAGCATGCTTATTGTATATGCTCTAGGCCTAATGGTGTTAGGCGCGCATTTGCATCATGCACTAAGTAATGCGTTGCAAACTTTAGGTGTATCAAACAAAACATACCACTTATTGGTTGTTCTTATTGTTCTACTAATCGTAGTGGGGCTTATTTCTATCCCTGTGAGTATTGTGTATGCTTGAATCTTTTGAACCGATTGGACCATTAGAAAATAAATGGAAAAAGCATTTATTTGATCTGGCTTTGGTTGCGCCACAAAATCGAGATAAGCACAAAGTTATTGTTGTTGGTACCGGACTGGCGGGCGCCTCCCTTTGTGCAACATTGGGTGAGGCTGGGTATAAGGTAAGTTCATTTTGTTTTCAAGACTCCCCTCGTCGTGCACATTCAATTGCAGCGCAAGGCGGTATTAATGCGACTAAAAATTATCAAAATGATGGTGATAGTGTTTGGCGCTTGTTTTACGACACAATTAAAGGTGGCGATTTTAGAGCGAGAGAATCTAGTGTTTATCGCTTAGCTGAACTGAGTAACAATATTATTGATCAGGCGGTAGCGCAAGGCGTGCCATTTGCACGTGAATATAGTGGCTATTTAGCCAACAGATCGTTTGGCGGTACGCAAGTTTCACGCACTTTTTATGCGCGCGGACAAACAGGTCAGCAATTATTGTTAGGGGCGTATAGCGCCATGAGCAGGCAAGTTGACGCGGGAAAAGTTACTCACCATTCTCGAGCTGAAATGCTGGATTTGATTATGGTTGGCGATAAAGCGCGCGGTATTGTTGTGCGTGATCTAGTGTCTGGCAAGCTTTCAACACATTTGGCTGATTGTGTAGTGCTATGTACGGGCGGCTATTCAAATGCTTATTATTTGTCGACTAATGCCAAAGGTTGTAATACTTCAGCCATTTGGCGTGCTTACAAGCAGGGTGCTTATTTTGCTAATCCTAGCTTTACTCAAATTCACCCAACCTGTATTCCACCAACGGGTGAGAATCAATCAAAATTAACACTAATGAGTGAGTCACTCAGAAATGATGGACGTATTTGGGCGCCCAAGCATATTAAAGATTGCGAGAAGAACCCTAAAGACATTAAAGAAGAGGATCGAGACTATTTTCTTGAGCGCATGTATCCGGCATTTGCTAATTTGGTGCCGCGTGACGTGGCATCACGTGCAGTGAAGCATATTTGCGATGAGGGTCGTGGCGTTGGCGTTAAGATTCACGGTAAACGATTGGGCATATATCTTGATTTTAACAAGGTTATTAATGACATTGGCCTGTCAAAAGTTGAGGAAAAATACGGCAACTTGTTTGAAATGTATGAGCGCATTACTAATGAAGATCCGTATGCTGTACCAATGAAAATATATCCAGCACCACATTACTCTATGGGTGGATTGTGGGTGGACTACAATTTAATGACCACGTTGGATGGTTTGTTCGCAGGTGGTGAGGCGAATTTTTCAGATCATGGTGCTAATCGACTTGGTGCGTCAGCATTAATGCAAGGTTTGGCGGATGGATATTTTATTTTGCCACAAACCATTGCTAATTATTTGGCGAGAAATAGTTTTGATGAAATTAACGAAGACCATGTCGAAGTTAAACAGGCATTAGATTCGGTTAAACACAGAATTAATCAATTAATGCATGCGCCACAAGCGCAATTTTCTCCAGAGTATTTTCACCAACGCCTAGGTAAGGTTTTATGGGAGGCTTGCGGCATGTCAAGGGAGCGTGCTCAGCTTGAACAAGCAATAGTTGATATAAGTGTGCTAAAAGAAGAGTTTTGGCAAAAAATTAAAGTGACTGGTGTTGATCAAGACCTTAATCAGACTTTGGAGCGTGCTGGCAGGGTAGCTGACTTTATTGAGTTGGGTATCCTTATGTGTAAAGATGCACTTAATCGCGAAGAGTCGTGCGGGGCGCATGCACGTGTAGAACACCTTTCAGAAGCAGGTGGGGCAAGGCGTAATGATGAAGATTTCTCTTATGCGGCAGCATGGGAATATTTAAAAGAGGAGTTTAAACTACATAAAGAGCACTTAAATTTTGAATTCATTAAACCAACAGTAAGGAATTACAAATGAATTTTACATTGCATATTTGGCGCCAAAAAAGCCTTGATTGCGCTGGTGATTTTGTTACCTATCAAGTTGATAACATTGATGCCGACACCTCATTTTTAGAAATGCTAGACTATCTTAATGAGCAGTTAATTACCCAAGGGGAAGATGCTATTGTGTTTGATTACGATTGCCGTGAAGGCATCTGCGGCGCTTGTTCTTTGGTGATTAATGGTTATCCTCATGGTGAAAAATCAGCCACTACCACTTGTCAGCTATATATGCGCGAATATAAAGATCAAAGAGAATTGTGGGTGGAGCCATGGCGAGCAAATAGCTTCCCAGTAATCAAAGACTTAACTGTAGATCGCTCAGCCTTTGACTCAATTATCCAATCAGGCGGATATATTTCGCTACATACTGGATCAGCGCCAGAGGCTAACAATATTTTGATAGAAAAGCACGCTTCAGATGAAGCCTTCAATGCTGCTGCCTGTATTGGTTGTGGCGCATGTGTGGTGGTTTGTCCTAATGCAAGTGCAACCCTATTTGTTGCGGCCAAGGTGTCTCATTTGGCTTTATTGCCACAAGGCGACATTGAAAGCAAAGATAGAGCAAAACGTATGATTGGTAAGATGGAAGATGAAGGCTTTGGAAGTTGCTCAAATCATAGACACTGCGAACGCGTTTGCCCCAAAGGAGTCTCACTTCAAAATATCACAAGAATGAATAAAATTCTTGGATAATCATGCATTCAATAAAAAAACAATAATATTATGAGCTCAAATTTACGACAAGCTGCTTTGGATTATCATCAGGGCGAACGACCAGGAAAATTAATTGTATCCTCACACAAGTCATTAAAGACTCGCGAAGATTTGTCGTTAGCTTACACGCCAGGTGTGGCTGAACCGGTTCGAGAAATTGCTAAAAATCCTGAATTAGTTAATAACTATACAATTAAAAATAATTTGGTTGCCGTGATTTCAGATGGCTCAGCTGTACTTGGCTTGGGTAATGTGGGCCCTTTGGCTTCAAAGCCAGTAATGGAAGGAAAGGCAGTATTATTTAAGAAATTTGCCGATGTCGACGTTTTTGATATTGAAGTCGATACGCAAGATGTTGAAGAGTTTATTCAAACGGTTAAGAATATCGCCCCTACTTTTGGCGGTATTAATTTAGAAGATATTTCCGCACCACGCTGTTTTGAAATCGAAAAACGTTTGATTGAAGAGCTGGATATCCCCGTTTTTCATGATGATCAGCATGGTACAGCTATTATCATTGCAGCAGGGCTTTTAAATGCTTTGGAGATTCAAGGTAAAACGCCTGAAACTGCAACGTTGACTTGCTTAGGTGCAGGCGCTGCAGGCATTGCCACACTTGATTTGCTTTGCGAGCTCGGCTTTAAAAAATCTAATATATTATTGGTAGACTCTAAAGGTGTTATTAATAATAATCGTAAAGGCTTAAGCAAGGAAAAATTAGATTACGTAGCAACAACCGATAAACAAACGTTAGCAGATGCAATGGACAATTGTGATGTATTTGTGGGCGTGGCATCGGCCAACCTGGTCTCTGCAGACATGGTGAAATCAATGGCAGACAATCCAATTGTGTTTGCGTTGTCAAATCCTGATCCTGAGATTTCTCCAGCGGATGCGAATGCAGCGCGTGATGATTTAATTATGGCCACTGGACGTAGTGATTATCCAAATCAGGTTAATAATGTTTTAGGGTTTCCGTTTATTTTTAGAGGTGCGCTTGATGCTAAGGCCAGTGAGATTAATGTTGAGATGAAAATTGCAGCAGTTCATGCACTAAAAGATTTGGCAAAACTTGAGATTCCAGCGGATGTGTTGCTGGCTTACAATACTGATTCTATCAGCTTTGGCAAAGATTATATCATTCCAAAACCATTTGATAAAAGACTGATTGATGTTGTACCAAAAGCAGTCTATGAGGCGGCGGTTTTAAGTGGCGTTGCTCGAATTTAAAAAAAACTCATAAAAACATCAAATTAACCCTTGCAAAGGCTAAGTAGCTATGGGATAATTCTGGATTGTTTTGGAGAGATTTACGAGTGGTTAAAGTATGTGGATTGTAAATCCATCGCCTCTGGCTTCGAAGGTTCGAATCCTTCTCTCTCCACCATAAACAAAAGATTTTGCGGGTATCGTATATTGGTATTACCTTGGCCTTCCAAGCCAATGAGACGAGTTCGATTCTCGTTACCCGCTCCAAGTGCAAGGTTGTGCTCACCTAGCTCAGGGGTAGAGCACTTCCTTGGTAAGGAAGAGGTCGGCGGTTCAAATCCGCTGGTGAGCTCCATAAATTAATAGTTCTAAACGAAGAGGAAAGTAAAATGTCAAAAGAAAAATTTGAAAGAACCAAACCCCATGTAAACGTAGGCACAATCGGTCACGTTGACCATGGTAAGACGACACTAACAGCAGCGATGACCAAAGTAATGGCTGAAGCTAAC
>NZ_JAQRMS010000039.1 GCF_028599055.1 Candidatus Thioglobus sp. | reverse complement strand
TCAAGTTTCTGCTTAATTTTAATCTCCAAACCTCGATCTGTTGGCTGATAATAACTCTGCTCGCCTAGCGCCTCAGGGAAATAAGTTTGCCCGTGGCTAATGCCGTCCAGTTCATCATGAGCATAACGATAATCTTGTCCATAGCCTAGCTCGTTCATCAACCCCGTAGGTGCATTGCATAAATGCTTTGGCACGGGCAGTTCGCTGGTTTGTTGCGCCATACTCATGGCCTGATTAAACGCCAAATAAGTGGCGTTGGACTTTGGCGCAACCGCACAATAAATCGCCGCCTGTGCAATGGCTCGATTGCCTTCTTTGTCGCCCACTCGCTCATACACATTCCAGGCATTTAACGTAATTTCTAGCGCTCTCGGATCAGCATTGCCGATGTCTTCAGAAGCAATTGCCAGCAATCTTCTGGCAATGGTTTTTGGATCACAGCCACCCACCAACATTCGCGCCATCCAGTATAGCGCCCCGTCTGGGCTTGAGCCGCGAACCGACTTATGAAATGCTGAGAGTTGTTGATAAAAAATATCGCCACCCTTGTCAAAACTTGCCACCGAATCTTGCAAAAATGTTGTGATGCTTTTCTCGTCTAGTTGGGCCAAACCCGCCTGATTAATTTTTTCCACAATATTAATCAGGCGACGCGCATCGCCATGACTACTGGCAATAATTTTTTGTTGTGACGATGTGTCTAGCTCAAGTTGCAAATGCGTCAAACAACGCTGCAGAATTTGCCCCTGTCCCGCTTCATCAAGCGCCTCTAATACATAAACACTCAAGCGCGACAGTAGCGCCCTATTAAGTTCAAATGACGGATTTTCAGTGGTGGCACCTATCAAGGTAATTAAGCCAGATTCAATATGTGGCAAAAAGGCATCCTGTTGGGCCTTATTAAACCGATGAATTTCATCAACAAACAACACTGTAGACTGGCCAATGGCTTGGTATTTTTTAGCGTTTTCAACCACATTTCGCAACTCTTTCACGCCATCTAGTACCGCACTCAACTGAACAAAATACCCCTCAACCTGAGTGCAAATAATGCGTGCCAAGGTGGTTTTTCCCACGCCAGACGGCCCCCATAAAATCATCGAATGCAGTTGCTTATTATTAATTGCCTGTTTGAGTGGGTGGGTGTCATTCAGCAAATGACTTTGCGAGAAGAACTCACTCAAGTTATCGGGTCTTAGGGTTTCAGCTAATGGAATCATAAGCCCAATTTTATTATATTTTCTGCATAACTGCTGTCATCTGCCGACTTCAAAATTAACACTACCTTAAGCTTAAGCGTTTCAGCCAGTTGTTGCGCCTTAACACTACCCATAGCCATCATCGCTGTTGCATAGGCATCTGCTAATAAGTTACTTGGATGAATAACACTGACTGAGAACAAGTCGCTGTTCACGGGTAGGCCTGTATGCGGATCAAGAATATGTGCATATTGCTCACCCTCCCAGACAAAATATTGTCGGTAGTTGCCTGAGGTGGCTATCGATTCATTCATTAAATCAATAGCAATTGGCGCTTGGCCTGCTGGTGTTTCAATGCCAATTGTCCACCGACCTTTAGCCTTAACCTCGCCACCAATTTCAACCATATACCGCTCAATCTGCTGCTGATCAAGCAGGCGAGCAACCTCATCCACCGCATATCCTTTAGCAACTGCTGAAAGATTTAATTTAATATCTGCCTGTTTAGTTAGCTGATCAGCCTCTAGTGAGACTTTGCTAATCGAGGCGTTTTTAAGTGCGCTTGCAACCTTATTTCTACTAGGTTTTTGCGCAACTTTTGTTGCGCCAAATCCCCAAACATCAATTAAGCTGCCCAATGCAGGATCAAAAAAACCTTGTGTTTGACCACTCACCCAAATTGATTCAGATAGAACTTTTAATAATTCAGCAGACAGTCGCACCGGCTGGTCTATAGGATGTTGGTTAACTTTTGATAACTCTGAGTGCTGATCCCAACTTGAAAAAATTTGGTTAATTTGCTTAAGGCGCTGGTCAATTAAACTCTGGTCAACCTTGCCCTGGGTTTTGATGGTGTAGCTAGTACCCATCGTCTTGCCAGTAATTTGTTCAACTGATTGCGTTTGCAGACAGCCACTTAGACCAAAAAAGAGAAGGATGATTAACAACTTAGGCATTATAATTTTGTCATGTTTCGATTGATTATTTGCTTACTCTTTTCTAGCTGGTCTTATGCCAATGATACCCTAGCGCATAAAACTCTGCCCGAGGCTCAAAGTTTTGAAGATTTTCTGCAAGATATCCGCCATCAGGCGAGTTCACAAGGTGTATCTGCTGCCACTTTGGATTTAACCTTATCCGGCCTCACACCGAACCCAACAGTCATTAAATTTGACCGAACGCAGGCAGAATTTAGCCAAAATTTTTGGAAATATCTCGGCTCTAGAGTCAGCGACTATCGCTTAAAAAACGGTGCCAAAAAACTTAAACAGCATCAAAAAGTTCTACAAAAAAACTACCAAAAATACGGCGTTCCGCCTCATATCATTGTTGCCTTTTGGGGTTTGGAAACCAACTTTGGCACCTATACAGGTGACCTAAGCTTAGTACGCTCCTTAGCCACACTGAGCTATGATCAACGACGTAGCGCGTTTTTCACCCAGCAATTACTTACTTTATTAGGCCTGATTGATTCAGGCAAAATTCCAGCTAACGCCAAAGGCTCTTGGGCTGGTGCAATGGGCAATGTTCAGTTTATGCCAACCAATGTTAAAGCCTATGGTGTGGATGCTGATCAAGACGGTGAAATCGGCCTATGGGATAATACTCAAGACATCTTTGCCAGTGCAGCAAATTTTTTAGAAAACATCGGCTGGCATCGAGGCGAGCGTTGGGGTCGTGAAGTTAGCATCCCAAGCAGCTTTGACTATCAGTTAGCAAATTTAAAAACCAAAAAAACTGTTAATGAGTGGGCGAACCTTGGTGTAAAAACTGCCGATGGTCAAAGCTTACCAAGCTCTAACATGAGTGCCTCGTTACTACTACCCATGGGCTACAACGGCCCTGCATTTTTAGTGTATCGAAATTTTCGCGCTATTTTGCGCTGGAACAATTCCATCTTATACGCCCTCTCAGTCGGACACCTATCTGATCGACTTGCAGGTACGAGCCAACTATACGCCACACCCATTAAAGAGCCTTCGCTGAGTCGTGACAATATCAATCTAATCCAAACTCAACTCAATGCACTTGGCTTTGATACTGGCGAGCCCGATGGCATTTCAGGACCAAAAACACGCAATGCCGCACGTGCATATCAGCATGCCAACCAACTACCTGTTGATGGCTATGTAGGCTACCAACTATTACAGCAACTACAATGACCATTAACACCTACTTAGGCTTTGATGTTGGCACCAAGCGTACCGGCGTTGCCATTGCTAATAGCCTAACCCTGCAAGCAAATGGCCTTGAACTGGTGACACACCATAAAAATGGTGCCACTAATTGGGATGGATTTGACGTTATTATCGCCCAACATCCAGCCAATTTATTTATTGTCGGAGTTCCTTATGATCAAGACGGCAAAGAACAAGAAATGACTTTTATCGCCAAATCATTCGCCCGAAAGCTCAGTGAGCGTTATCAAGTTGAAACCGTTTTGGTTGATGAGTATTTATCATCCAATGAAGCTAAAAAACAACTAAAATATAATCATCATCACAAAAACGCAAAACGCGGTGATGTGGATAAGCGCTCCGCGGCGCTTATATTGCAAACTTGGCTGGGAGATTCATGAAAAAAGACCTGATTAGCAACCACACACAGCTAGATAATTCTGGCAAGTTGGTCCATTTATTAGGTCTTGAAGATTTACCCAAATCTCACTTACTTGATATTCTCGATAAAGCTGACAGTTTACTGGATGGCCAAGGCAACTTAAAAAAATCAAAAGCACTGGACGATATGTCAGTTGCCAATTTGTTTTTCGAGCCTTCAACCCGAACCAGAAACACATTTGAGATTGCTGCCATGCGCAGTAGCGCTAACGTTATTAATGTCGATTTAGCCAACTCCGCTTTAAAGAAAAACGAAGCACTAATGGACACCATGCATACGCTTAAAGCCATGCAAATAGACATGTTTGTGATTCGTCACAAGCAATCTGGCTTACCTCATCATGTGGCCCAGCATCTAGAAGGCATCTCTATCCTGAATGCCGGCGATGGTACCAATGCACACCCAACACAAGCACTATTAGATATGTTGAGCATTCGTCAACATAAGCCAGATTTTGAAAACCTATCAGTGGCCATTGTCGGCGATATTACCCACTCACGAGTTGCCCATTCAGATATCCAAGCTCTGAAAACACTTGGCACGACAGACATTCGCCTTATTGCACCAGAAGGTTTGCAATATGATACTGAACACCGCAACAGCGTTAAATGTTTTTCTGATATTGATATCGGCCTTAAAGGTTGTGATGTGATTATGGTGTTGCGCCTACAAAAAGAGCGCATGCTAGAAGCCGACATTCCCAATGAGCAAGAATACTTTGACAATTACGGCTTAACCACTGAACGCTTAGCCTTGGCCAATAAAGATGCAATTGTTATGCATCCTGGACCAATTAATCGTGGTGTAGAAATTGACTCTGCCGTTGCTGATGGCGCCCAGTCCGTTATACTTCAACAGGTCACAAATGGTATTGCAGTACGCATGGCGGTGATGCAAATTTTAGCAAAAAATCATGAATAACCTACTAGACTACGACGATCTAAAAGCCACATTACACGTGCTTAACACCGATGACACTATTTCTAGCGCTCACGGCATTTTGTGTGGTTTTGCCTGTGTAAAGCCCGAGCTCACACTGGACGATTGGCTTAATGAAGTGCTGGTTAGTATCGATCTTAACAATCTAAATGAAAAATCTGCCCATGAAGCTTTGGCGCAAATTTTTAATGGAACCTTGTCACAACTCAACGATGCAACCCTGGATTTTCAACTGTTAATGGCAGATGAAGATGCCAGATTAGGTGAACAGGCCAACACGCTAATTGAATGGTGCCAGGGTTATCTGGTTGGCCTGGGCCTACAAAAGATATCCACCACCGATGAAGATGCACTTGAGATGATTAAAGATATTTCTGAAATATCAAACCTTGATGCTGACGTGGTTGACAGCGAACAAAACGCCCAAGATTTGTTTGAAATCATCGAGTTTGTGCGCATGGGCGTGCTGCTAATTCAGGAAACTTTACAGCCATCTAAGCAAGACTATATCAGCCCAGAAACACTGCATTAACCGCTCAAACGCAGCCACAGACTACGTTCAAACACTTTAAGCGCTGATAATATAACAATATCATAAAATTATGCCCTAGTGATAGTGTTGCAAAGCTGTTGCAAGTGTATATCATGGCACACCCATAAGGGGATTAAATCTTGAGGAGGAGGTAGCCGCCTAACTAAACTTGAGGAGAATAAAAAAAACGACTACCTAATAGAAAATCATTAAATAAATCTCGGGGGAGAGAAATAATGATCTTCTAAGTATTATTATACCATAATATTAGATAAATGTAATATAGTTTTCACTTTTCTAATAAAAAAAAGGACTAACGCAAACAAAATGATAAAAAGATTTTCCCCAGCATACTTCGTGCCTCACGTTGCACTCTTTATCGCTCTATTCGCTTTAATTGGTAACGCTTCTGCCTTTAATCATAAAACTGAAGTCATTAAAGCTGATATTACTAACATTGAACCTATTTACATGAACTACTCCTTGCAAAAGGTTAGTACACCGTGTGACTCAGGTGTTCGTGGCTGCTGGGATGTTAGCTATCAAAAGAAGGCTGCCAAAGTACTAAAAGGCTACCGAGTTAAGCTTAGCTATAAAAACAACACCTTTACAGCCAGAATGCAACGCAAACCTGCTGATAAACATTTAAACATTCGAGTTAAAAGTGATCTGCTAGTGATTCCTAGCACGGTTGCGATTAATGCAGCAGTCGTTTACTAAAGCTTAACGATCTAGGCTGGCAAATTGCTGTGGCAATTTAGGCGCCGACACAAACGCTGACTCTACAACAAAATCATAACCCTTATTACCGTAGTTATAAAATGCTGAATTAGCTTGTTGTGCTTGCTTACTGGCTTGTTGCTCAAACATGGCTAACGGGTTAAACACGCCGTAAGGTGCAGATATTTGTGCTAAAGCGTTGGCGCTAGCAATAAGTGTTATCAATGCAATAGTGTTTAAAATTAGTTTCATCATGTTTGTTTTAGTTAATTAGTATGCCGACACATTAACTCTTGAGGAGAGAATAATTCTTGGGGGAGAGTGCCGACATGTGAGCTATTATATCATGTTTTTCTAATATGTCAACATTATTATGTAATTATTTACTAATAGTTAATACACCAATCAGATAAACCCATAAAGTAGTGTTTTTACACAAATATAACACTATAATAGCACCACTCAATATGCAAGGCGCACACTATACTGCACTTCGTATTAAGACCAAACCTTATTCGAAGGATAATGTTTTAAAAACCGCCCGAGGAGAGAAGTCAAAAAAGGCGCCATACTGGCGCCTTTTTTTGTTTTTTATAGATTAAGTTGTCGCCTGATCAATACTTATAACAAAAGTGTGTTTATTAACTAAAGAAATAAACAGCGCCCAAATAACTGACGATCCTTGTGGGCGCATGCATGCGTATATAAAACGCAAAATTTATAACAATCGAATAAATCGATTAATTAGTTAACAGGCAATAAAAAAGCACACCAAAAGGTGTGCTTTAAAATATGGTGGCCGCACCTAGAATTGAACTAGGGACACAGGGATTTTCAATCCCTTGCTCTACCAACTGAGCTATGCGGCCGTAAAAGTCAGAATTATACCAACAAATTCTATACGTGAGCTAAAAACTATTCGCCTAAAAATCTCTCTGCATCTAGAGCAGCCATACAGCCCGAGCCTGCCGAGGTGATTGCTTGACGATAAATATGGTCAGCCACATCTCCCGCTGCAAACACACCCTCAATTGAAGTTTGGGTCGCATTGCCTTGTGTGCCACTTTGCACTTGAATATAGCCGTGATTCATCTCAAGATGTCCTTCAAAAATACCCGTATTCGGTGTGTGACCAATAGCAATAAACACGCCGTGTACATCAATCTCTTTCGTGTCGCCATCGTTACTCTTTAAGCGTAAGCCAGTAACGCCCATGTTGTCACCCAATACCTCGTCTAAATTTTGGTTAAACTCAATGGTGATATTGCCGGTTTTAGATTTCTCAATCAGCTGGTCTGATAAGATCTTTTCACTAGAAAACTTATCGCCACGATGAACAATGGTTACGTGGTCTGCAATATTTGACAAAAATAGCGCTTCTTCCACGGCTGTATTACCACCGCCAACAACTGCCACCTTTTGGCCACGATAGAAAAATCCATCACAAGTGGCACAAGCAGAAACACCCTTGCCTTTAAATGCTTCTTCAGATTCTAGGCCTAAATAACGTGCCGAAGCACCAGTAGCAATAATAACAGCGTCGGCCGTGTAAGTGGTTGAGCCGCCATTTAAGGTAAATGGGCGTTTTGAAAAATCAACTTCAGTAATATAATCATTAATAATTTCGGTATTAAAGCGTTCGGCATGTTTTTTCATGCGCGCCATCAAATCAGGGCCTTGTACACCCGCGTCATCACCCGGCCAATTGTCCACTTCAGTGGTAGTCATCAACTGACCGCCTTGCTCCAAGCCACTCACCATGACAGGACTAAGGTTTGCGCGCGCCGCATAAACAGCCGCTGAATAGCCCGCTGGACCAGAACCCACAATCAATACCTTACAATGTTTATTTTCACTCATTTCTACCTCAATCCTTTATAATTATACACAGACCAAAATCGGTCATTTTATTTCAATCATTATAAAGCAAGCACAAATCCCCTTGAAAAAAAATACCTCGCCAAAGGCCAAAAAAAACACAAACAAACCGCGAACCAAAGCCAGTAGCGAAATTTTATTTATTGCGCTAGTCGCCGCAGGATTGGTTTATTTGGCGGCGCTAATCACCCACTCTGTTCATGAAAACCCTTGGTCAGGTGATGTGGCACTTGATAGCTCAGTAACCAATGTAGCTGGCATATTTGGCGCTTATTTAAGCGATATATCTCTGTCTATTTTGGGGCTAAGCACGTACATCATTCCTTTGGCGTTGATGTGGCTAGGTTGGCGCATTCATAAAAATGCAATGCGTGATCGCTCACCTAAAATTGTTGTTATGGTTCGCAGCATTGCGCTGCTAATCTTAATCGCCTTTAGTAGTGCCTTTTTTGCTCAAAATTTAACCAGTATCGGTTCAGCCGGTGGCTATTTGGGTATTAGCATGCATGAGTATTTTGGCGTGCTGTTCGGCAGTGCCTCGGTGGTTATTTATCTTGGCATCATGATGATCAGCTTTAGCATTGCAACCACCGCTTCTTGGGTTGTTATTTTTTCATCAACTGGCAGCTGGTTAGGTGGTTTTTTTGCCAAATTGAAAGAAAATCGCGCCAAAGCCAAACTCAAAAAACAAGAAAAACTAACCATTACGCCCAAGCCTAAAGCGCCAAAACCGAGTGTGGTTGCAAAAGTAAAGGCGGCCAAAGTTAAAACAAGCAAAAAAATTAACAAGCCCGCATCTTCGAATCTCTTCAATACGGGCGCCATAGCTGGCCTGCCAAGCCTTGACTTACTTGATGAGCCTGTTGTAAACACCAGTGGTTTTTCTGAACAAGTGCTTGAAGACATGTCGCGCCAAGTTGAAGAAAAACTTAAAGATTTTGGCTTTGATGTTAGCATTACCACCGTCACGCCAGGGCCAGTGGTAACCCAGTTTGAGTTGTCTTTAGCACCGGGTGTTAAGGTGTCACAAATCATTAACCTAAACAAAGATTTAGCACGTGCACTATTGGTTGAAAGTGTGCGCATTGTTGATGTAATTCCTGGCAAACCGGTTATTGGCTTAGAAATTCCAAATGAGGTTCGTGAACTAATCAGCTTAAAAGAAGTGCTGGCTTCACAAGCGTTTGCCAAATCTAGCTCAACACTAACGATGGGGCTGGGCAAGGATATTAATGGCAATCCGGTGATTGCCAATTTGGCCAAAATGCCACACTTGTTAGTTGCTGGTGCTACAGGCATGGGTAAGTCGGTTGGCCTAAATGCCATGATTCTGAGTGTGCTTTATAAGGCCAAGCCTGAAGAAGTACGCATCATCATGATTGATCCAAAGATTGTTGAATTAGCTATTTATGCGGACATCCCGCATCTACTAACCCCAGTAGTTACCGACATGAATGAGGCGGCATCAGCATTATGGTGGTGTGTGAATGAAATGGAGCGTCGCTATTCATTGTTGGCCAAGTTTGGCGTGCGTAACATTGATGGCTTTAACGACAAACTCAAAAAAGCCAAAGAAAAAGGCGAGCCGTTACTCGACCCAACCTTCAATAAAAATACTGCTGAAGAAGGTGAGCAAGCGCCAGAGCTAGAAACATTGCCACTAATTATGCTGGTAATTGACGAGTACGCTGATATGCTTGGCGCGCTGGCTCAAGAAGATCGCGCAAAAGCCAAGCGCGTTGAAGCACTGATTGTGCGCTTAGCGCAAAAGGCGCGTGCAGCGGGCATCCATATTATTATTGCCACTCAACGTCCAAGTGTTGATGTTATTACTGGCCTGATCAAATCTAACGTACCAACACGTATCGCCTTTAAGGTTTCCTCCAAGGTTGACTCTCGCACCATTTTGGATCAAGGTGGTGCTGAACAATTACTCGGTATGGGTGATATGCTTTACATGAGCCCTGGCATGTCGCACCTAACTCGTGTACATGGCGCCTTTGTTGATGATGATGAAATCCTACGTGTGGTTAATTTCTTAAAAGAAAACTCTGAAACCAATTATCTAGACGGCATTTTAAATGCCCATAGTGAGTCGCAAGATTCACATGAGTCAACCGGTGGCGCCAAATCAACCGCTACTGGCGAAATGGACCCGCTTTATGATGAAGCAGTACAGATAGTCACTTCGTCAAGAAGAGCGTCTATTTCTAGCTTACAGCGCCGCATGCGTATTGGCTATAATCGCGCTGCACGCATTATTGAGGATATGGAAGCAGCAGGTGTTGTTAGCACCATGAATAGCGCGGGCAATCGTCAAGTGCTTGCACCAGAACCAATCAACAATGATGGTTAAATTAGTGGCCGTTTTGGCCATTTTCGCTTCAAGTTTTGCAAGTGCTAATAACGAGTTTCGTGATTTTTTTAATACCGTAGAAACGCTAAGCGCTAATTTTAATCAGCAAACCCTTGACGAGTCAGGCCAGGTCATTGCCAACACGTCCGGTTATTTAAAATTTAAGCGCCCTGCGCAGTTTGTTTGGCAAACCAAACAGCCGATTGATCAAACTCTGTTATTAAATAATAATGAGCTGTGGCTGATTGATCATGAGCTAGAGCAAGCCAGCATGCGCAATATTGACGAGCTAAAAAATACCCCACTATATTGGCTACTCAATCGGCCTGAGCAACTGAAAACCCTACCAACCTTTGAGCAAGAAAGCCAAGGGATTCGCTGGTATCGCACGCAAGAATCTAACCAACTTAGCTTTGGTTTTGCCAAAAAACAACTGGTTGCTATTCAGCTAAACAATCAACTGGGGCAGACTATTTTGGTTAGGTTTAAAAATGTGAACAGCAATTCAGCTATGAGTCAGAACATCTTTAAACTCAACTTGAGTGAAGACTTCGACGTTATTAAATCGTTTTAGAAAATTGCGTTTTACTGCTGGCCAAATACGCATCGAACACCATGCAAATATTACGAATCAAC
>NZ_JAQRMS010000038.1 GCF_028599055.1 Candidatus Thioglobus sp. | reverse complement strand
AGGTAAAGCATGACACCATAAAGGTAAAGCATGACACCATAAAGGTAAAGCATGACACCATAAAGGTAAAGCGTGGCGTCATAAAGGTAAAGCGTAGCGTCATAAAGGTAAAGCATGACACCATAAAGGTAAAGCGTGGCGTCATAAAGGTAAAGCGTAGCGTCATAAAGGTAAAGCGTAGCACCCTACAGGCAAGTCATCGGGCAATGAGGCTAGAATATGGTAATTTTGTTGTGATATAATCACCTACTTTAAACTTTTAAGGAGTAACAAAAATAAAAGGGTGGCGTCCCCTTATTCCTTATCTGCTCGAAATATTCCTGCAAAAAGCATCTTCATAATTTGCAATCAACAATCGATTTTTACAAACTACCAATCAAAGTATTTAAATACAGATTCTAGATTAAAATCAGAAATTTACTTAATCTTTTTTTTTGATATAATACGATTTTTTACGTATAAAAAAAACAATGGAAACCATACAAATTACTAATGAAGATCAAGCGCTAGAGTTATTGGAGCAAATTAAAAACGGCACAAGCATTGACCGTCATGACATTAAGTTTGATAACTGGCCAAAGGTGGAAATTGTTTTAAGGGGTGAAGATTTTGACGGATCTATTCCGACCAGAATTATGCCGCCAATTTTGGCATTACAAAAACAAATCCACCAAGTATATGCTACGGTAAAATACGGTGTTGACAGTGATAAACGTTTAAGTAAAGAAGATAGAGAAAGCTCAGAGCTTATTGTTACTATAGACAAAGGCTCATCTATTTTTACTATCAAGTTGGATGACACATTAAACAATGTTATTAAAAAAGCAATTAGCGAAATGACAACAACCCAAGTATTAAGTCTAGTGTTAGGGGCGGGTGTGATTTATTCTGCCAACTCAATGTGGAAGGATTATCTAAACCATCAAGCCAGAATCCACGAAATGGATATCAGGGTTGAAGTTTCTCAAGAAGAAACACGACGACTAGAGCTCATGCAAGGCATTATAAATAACAATGTAACGCTTTCTGGATTTAATCAAAACATGAACAGATTGCGTTCGGACATGCTTAAAAAAATGCAAGATAGAGACCAGTTTGTTATCAATAACACACCTGTTATTCAGGGCAATGAAGCCAAACAATTAGTCAAGCCTGCCAAGGTGGAACCTGTTGAAGACCGCATTGATGGCACTTTTAAAATATTAGATGTTGCATCAGGCAGAATACCTGGCGGATACAAGGTTCATGTTGAGAATATTGATACTAAAGAGAAATTACTTATTTCAGTGCCAGCAGACACGCTAACTGACGAGCAAAAAACCAAGCTCCAAGATGGAGAGTGGAATAAAAAACCTCTTGATATGCAGATTAATGTTCGAAAACTGCGTGGTCAAATCAAAAAAGCCACACTAATTAAAGCGGGATTAGACACCAACCAAACACCATCTCCAAAACCTCGTTTTTAAATTAAAATACGATTTTTAACGTATATTTTTTTACTATGACTGAAGAAGAAAAGCAAAAAGAATTAGATAAAATCAACAACGACTTTCAAAAGCCATTGGGCAATCGCTCTATTACTCAACTAAAAATCAAAATAGTATTGATTTGGTGTTGTTTTTAAATGGTATTCCAGTTGTTACTATAGAGCTAAAAACAGACTTTACTCAATCGGTAGAAGTAGCAAAAAGCCAATACAAAAATGACAGACCCCCAAAAGGCGAGCCATTATTAGAGTTTAATCGCCGTGCCTTGGTGCATTTTGCGCTCAGTGGTGATGAGGCTTGGATGACAACCAAGCTTGCAGGGCCAAAAACATTTTTCTTGCCTTTTAATAAGGGTCGTAATGATGGTGGCGCAGGTAACCCTGTTAATGCAGATGGATATGCGACGCAGTATTTATGGGACGAGGTACTACAAAAGGATTCACTGCTAAATATTATTTCCAAATATTTACACCTAGAAATAAAACACAAGGAAGATCATCAAGGCAAGAAAAGTAAAAGTGAAGTGTTGATTTTCCCACGTTATCATCAATTAGATTCAGTACGAAAACTACTTGCACATGCTAAAAAAAATGGTGCTGGCAATAATTATTTGATCCAACACAGTGCAGGCTCTGGAAAATCAAACTCTATTGCTTGGCTGGCTCATCAGCTTAGTTCACTGCATAATAATGAGAATGCAGTATTTGACTCAGTAATTGTTATTACTGATAGAACTGTACTGGATAGCCAACTACAAGAAACTATTGCTGGGTTTGAGCATACGGCAGGATTAATAGCCTCAATTACCCGTGAGGGCTCTAGTGAATCTAAATCATCTCAACTTGCAGATGCGCTTGAAAGAGGTGCCAAAATTATAATCACCACCATTCAAACTTTTCCATTTGTACTTGAAGCCATACAAGAAAAAACCACGCTTAAAGGTAAGAAATACGCCATTATTGCTGACGAGGCGCATTCAAGCCAAACAGGTGGTACAGCAAAGAAATTGCGTGAAGTTTTAAACTCTGAGCAATTTGAAGATGATGGCGAGATTAGCGCTGAAGATATTATTGTCGCCTCACTCGAAGCTAGAGCTGCTAGAGATAATCTAAGTTATTTTGCTTTTACAGCCACCCCTAAGACAAAAACATTAGAAATGTTTGGCGTATTGCCAGATCTAACACAGCCAGCATCGTCCACCAATAAACCTCAGGCATTTCATTTATACACAATGAGGCAAGCTATTGAAGAGGGGTTTATTCTGAATGTATTAAAAGGTTATATTACCTATAAACTTTACTACAAGCTAGAGCACAGTAAGTTGCAAACTGATGAAGAAGTAGAAAGCAAAAGAGCCAAGACGCAAATTGCTAAATGGCTCAACCTACACCCCCATAATATTGCTCAAAAGACTGAGATTATCTGTGAGCATTTTCATAGGTATATTGCCCATTTGCTTGATGGGCAAGCCAAAGCAATGGTGGTAACTTCTAGCAGGAAAGCAGCGGCAAGGTACAAGCTGGCATTCGATAAATATATTGCAGAGCATGAGTTTAAGAACATGCGAGCAATGGTTGCATTTTCTGGAAAGATTATTGATGAAGGTAAGGAATATACTGAAAGTAATATGAACTCAGAGCTAAACGGCAGAGATATGCGCAAAGCATTCGATACCAACGATTATCAAGTAATGCTAGTTGCAAATAAGTTTCAGACCGGATTCGACCAGCCTAAATTGGTTGCTATGTATGTAGATAAAAAATTAGGTGGCGTGGATTGTGTGCAAACACTATCAAGGTTAAACAGAATTTATCCAGGTAAAGAGCAGACATTTGTATTGGATTTTAATAATAGTATTGAAGATATAAAAAAAGCATTTGAGCTTTATTACAAAGATACAGAGATTGAAGATGTAACCGACCCAAATATCATTTATGACTTACAAACTAAGTTGACAGGTAATGCTATTTTTACTGAGATTGATATAGATAATTTCTCACAAGCATTCTTTGCTCCAAAAGAGAATCAAGTGGCAATGACCATTGCTATAAAACCTGCTGCTGATAGATATAGAGCAAAATATCAAGCGGCCATATTAAAAATAACATCATTACAAGACGATTTAATATTAGCCAAAAAAGATAAAAACACAAGTTTGATTCATAATATTGAATTAGATCTTAAAGAGCAAAACGAAGCTAAAAGCGAACTGGATATTTTTAAGAAAGATTTAGTAACTTTTGTGCGCATGTACGAATTTTTATCGCAAATTGTTAATTACGAAGACGAGGACTTGGAAAAACTTTGGGCTTTTGTAAAGAGTCTGGTACCAAATTTAAAGACCTATGAAACCAAAGATCCGATTGACATATCAGCGATTGAGTTGAGTCATTACAAATTACATAAACAAAATGAAAAAAATATAGAGCTCGAAGATGGTAGGGAGTTGCCACCTATCAATCCTGGTGGTGCAGTACCAAGAGATCCGGAAAAAGAAAGATTGTCTGAAATTGTACAACAGATGAACGCTCTCTTTGAGGGTGATTTAACTGATGATGATATGCTTAATTATGCCAGAACTGTAAAAGATAAAATGATGGAAGATGCTATTGTTATTGAGCAGCTAAAAAGTAATAGTAAAGAGCAGGCAATGATGGGTGGTTTTAAGGATTTACTCAACGATGCAGTAATGGATAGCATGGATACTCATAACAGTATGGCGACACAAATTTTAGAACAGGATAGAGTAAGAAAAGGTTTTGCCGATATTGTGTATGAATTAATGGTTAAAGGCTTGGTGAAAAATAATAAAAATAACGACAAAGTTGTAAAGTTTGCAACTGAGCCGTATGGTTATAGCATTGCCGCTGAGAATCCTGATGAAGGTGGAAAAAACTAGAGGCGCTTTTCTTTAGGCGTAAAAAAAGGCGTGCTATAAAGCACGCCTTTTTTGATCAATTGATTATTGCTACAGTAGCGGAATAATCATGATTGCAACGATGTTGATAATCTTGATCAGTGGGTTGATCGCAGGACCAGCCGTATCTTTGTACGGGTCACCGACAGTATCACCAGTTACAGCCGCTTTATGCGCATCTGAGCCTTTGCCACCGAAGTTGCCGTCTTCAATATACTTTTTAGCATTATCCCAAGCACCACCACCGGTAGTCATTGAAATAGCGACGAAAATACCTGTAGCAATAGAACCAATTAACAAACCACCCAATGCTTCAGCGCCTAATAGTAGGCCGACAGCCACCGGGAATAGAATTGGCAGGATAGAAGGCACAATCATCTCTCTAATCGCCGACTTGGTGAGCATGTCAACTGCTTTAGAGTAGTCAGGTTTTTGCGTGTAATCCATAATACCCGGCATTTCTCTGAACTGACGACGCACTTCTTCAACAATACCACCTGCTGCACGACCTACTGCTTCCATGGCCATAGCGCCGAATAAGTACGGTACCAAGCCACCTAAGAATAAACCAATGATTACCATGTGGTTTGATAAATCAAATGAGATAGGGTCAAATCCAACTCTTGTATTTAATTCATGGGTAAAGTCAGCAAACAATACTAATGCTGCAAGACCAGCAGAACCAATCGCATAACCTTTTGTTACCGCTTTAGTTGTATTACCAACTGCATCCAAAGGATCAGTAATGTTACGAATTTCTTCAGGAAGTTCAGCCATTTCAGCAATACCACCTGCATTATCAGTAATCGGACCATAAGCATCAAGTGCCACAATAACACCCGTCATAGATAACATCGCTGTTGCTGCAATAGCAATACCGTATAAGCCACCTAGGTCGAACGCAGCCCAAATACTCGCACATACTGCCAAAACTGGAAGTGCTGTTGATTTCATTGACAAGCCTAGGCCTGCAATTACGTTGGTACCATCACCAGTTAGTGACGCTTTAGCAACATGTTGTACTGGCGCACGTTCAGTTGATGTGTAGTATTCTGTTACCACAACCATCACACCGGTTAACGCTAGACCAATGAGTGAAGCATAGAATAAATCCATACCCATGTTCATGTCAGCGGTGATGTAGTAGAAGGCTACAGCAGCTAAACCTGCAGAGACAATCAAGCCTTTGTATAGTGCACCCATGATTGAGCCACCATCAGACACTTTCACAAAGAAAGTACCAACAATTGAAGCAATAATTGAAACCGCACCTAAGGCTAGAGGGTAAAGAATGGCATCATTGCCCATGCCTAAAACACCTGCCAACATCATTGTTGCAACAATGGTTACTGCGTAAGTTTCGAATAAGTCAGCAGCCATACCTGCACAGTCACCCACGTTGTCACCCACGTTGTCAGCAATTACTGCTGGGTTACGCGGATCGTCTTCAGGGATGCCAGCTTCAACTTTACCAACAATATCAGCACCAACATCAGCGCCCTTAGTAAAGATACCGCCACCTAAACGAGCAAAGATAGAAATTAACGAGCCACCAAATGCTAGACCAATCAATGCGTGTAGTGCATCGCCTTGTTCAACACCGCTAGCGATCATGCCAGCATAATAACCGGCAACACCTAAAAGCGCCAAACCAACCACGAGCATACCCGTTACCGCGCCACCCTTGAAGGCAACCTGGAAAGCGGCATTAACACCATTTTTGGCCGCTTCAGCAGTGCGTGAATTTGATTTAACCGATACGTTCATACCAATGTAGCCTGTCGCACCTGATAATATTGCACCAATTAAGAAACCAAGGCCAACTAACGTACCTAAGAAATAGGTGATAACGATCAATAAAATAACACCAACCATACCAATGGTTGTGTATTGACGGTTTAAGTAGGCTTTAGCGCCTTCTGCAATTGCGTCTGAAATTTCTTTCATTTTATCTGTACCTGGGGATTGTTTATAAATCCAGGTCATTGTAAATAAGCCGTATAGAACAGCGGCAATCGAGGCTCCGATAGCCATAGTTAATGTATCCATTACTTTTTTTCTCCTTTTAGTTATATTTTTTTATTTTCTCCCGCAAAAGATTGTACTGTAATTTGAATGACCAGGTAATTAAAATCCAAAAAAATAGCCCGAAATTCGGGCTATTGTTGTTAGTTGGTTTTATTATTGATTCGTGTTAATCTTTTTTCCAGTATTTGGTCTCAATACCCTCACCAAGGTCGGCCTCTACCAATCTTGATCTGAGTTTTAATAGTTTTTCCAGTAGTGCTGGTTCAGCTTCTTCATAGGCTTGTGCATCTGGCTTTCGATTCACGACAACGCCTAATAATTCAGTAATTGCATTACCAATTGAATTTTGAGAAATGGTAACAATTAGTTTGCCCTGGTCATTTCGATAGATTAATTGTTTAAAAGCCGGTTGCCAGCGGATTGATGATGAGTATTTAGGGTCTTCAATGCATTTGTCACGGACTTTTTTAGCTGCAGATAAAAAGCACGTGTTGAATAGCAAGGTGTTTTCAATCAATTCAGGGAAGTATGCTTCTTTCGGGACAGAGGAATTACGACAAGACACCTGTGAAAAGAAGGTTCTATAGAAATCGAGAAACCCTTTTAACACTAGATCGTACTCATCCCAAAATTTGACATTTTTTAAACTGTCAATGCCACCAGTCACTTCCCAACTTGGCAAGCCTTGAGGGTAGCCAGTCAGAGCAAGTCCAGAGGCTTTGCCATCGACAGGTTTTAGAATTTCAAAATTAAGTTTCGATTGAAATTCTGCATAGACATCTTCCATATAGTTTGCAAATAATGAGTGTTGACCGCCATCAGTAAGATTTGGGTTTTTAGGGTCTGATATTTCAGAATTTTCCAACTCCTTTTTATCGAAAACAATAAAATGATTATGCAGCATACGAATACTTGGAACGCCAGGCGATGTTATTGGCCAGGTTGAATCTAATGACGCTTCACCACACAACACTAGGTGTTTGTCTGCATCCGGAAACTCTTCCAGCATAAAGCTGATGATGATTTGGTTCATACGATTCCAGGCATTTTTCACTTTATTTGGCACTTGGGTACGTCTTACCGGTCTTCCTAAAGGGTTTAGTATGCTTTTGGATGTGTTGTAAATAATGGAACAATCAAATAAATTCGAATGTCCTAGCGCTTTACGATACAAAAGTAAATCTTCACTGTTTTCCATAAGACCATTGTTTTGAGTAAGGTCTGCTAAATTTTCTGATGAATTGAAAAATTCATTTGGCTTCATGCCTTCTGGCACATCTAGCGGAATTGGCCTAAAAGGCGTTGTAATTTGTCTTGGTCCAGTTTTCATAATAGGTTGCTAATTAATAATTTGTAAAAAAAAGGCTTATGTCTAACTGACATAAGCCCCAAGTTTTAGCTCAAACTTGTTGTTTAGCCCAGTTGAGCGTAAACGCGATCTCTTACTTCGTCTAATGAGCCAACACCAACAGCAGCACCATATTTTGGTGCACTGCTGTCTTCACTCATCCAGCTTTGATAGTAATCCACCAGTGGTTGGGTTTGCTCATGATAAACATCTAAGCGCGAACGTACCGTCTCTTCGTTGTCATCAGCACGCTGCACTAACTCTTCACCAGTGATGTCGTCAATACCATCAACTTTTGGTGGATTGTAAACAACATGATACGTACGACCAGATGCAAGATGAGCACGACGACCCGACATACGAGCAACGATATCCTCATCAGGCACTTGAATTTCAACCACATAGTCAATTTTCACACCATCTGTTTTTAAGGCTTCAGCTTGAGCAATGGTACGAGGAAAGCCATCAAATAAGAAGCCGTTTTCACAGTCATCTTCTTGAATGCGTTCCTTTACCAGGCCAATAATGATATCGTCTGATACCAGACCACCTGCATCCATCACTTTCTTAGCTTCAACGCCTAGTGGCGTACCAGCTTTAACGGCAGCACGTAACATGTCGCCAGTTGAAATTTGAGGAATTGAATACTTCTCGCAAATATTAGTTGCTTGAGTACCTTTTCCTGCGCCTGGAGGTCCTAGTAAAATTACATTCATATTAATCTCGTGTTTTATCTATTAAAGATCCATGTCGAAAGTTGGTAGTTTTCTATCAACCATTTCTTTCTTCATAACGACGTAGTCAGGAAGACCATTTTTGTATGGTGGGTATGCTTCGCCTTCAATTAATGGCTGTAAGTACTCACGACATTCTTCGGTAATACCAAAACCGTCTTCAGAGATATACTCCATTGGCATCATCTTTTCAACGTTAGCAATGTCTTTTAATTCACCCATGCCAATTTCCCAAGTGTACGGGTTATTTGATGTACGGATAATTGCTGGCATAACTGAGTTTTTACCTTGCATGGCAAGCTCAACCGCTGCTTCACCTAAAGCGTACGCTTGCTCAACATCTGACTCTGAAGCCAAGTGACGTGCAGCACGCTGTAAGTAGTCAGCAACTGCCCAGTGGAATTTGTAGCCTAATGCATCTTTAATTAAGTTAGCAACAACTGGTGCAGCGCCACCTAATTGTGCATGACCAAAGTCATCACGCGTACCTTGCTCTGCTAAGAATTTTCCGTCAGCCCATTTTGTACCTTCAGAAACAACAATCGTACAGTAGCCAAACTTCTTAACGTTTGCATCTACTTTTGCTAAGAATTTTTCTTCATCAAAATCCACTTCAGGGAATAAGATAACTACTGGAATTGACTCATCTAATAAGCCACCTGCAGCAGCGATCCAGCCTGCGTGACGACCCATAACCTCAAGGACGAAAACTTTCGTTGAAGTCGCTGCCATTGAGGCAACGTCAAAACTTGCTTCCATCGCAGAAACAGCAATATATTTAGCAACTGAGCCAAAACCTGGGCAGTTGTCTGTTACTGGTAGGTCGTTGTCAACCGTCTTAGGTACGTGGATTGCTTGAATTGGGTAGCCCATAGATTCAGACAACTGAGAGACTTTCAAACAAGTGTCAGCTGAATCGCCACCACCGTTGTAGAAGAAATAACCAATGTCATGTGCTTTAAATACCTCGATTAGTCTTTCGTATTCGGCCTTGTTAGCTTCTAAAGACTTCATCTTGTAACGACAAGAACCAAAACCACCAGAAGGTGTGTGCTTTAATGCAGCAATATCAGCGTCAGACTCTAAAGAAGTGTCGATCAAGTTTTCCATTAGTGCACCAATGATGCCGTTTTGACCTGCGTAAACCTTGCCAATTTTGTCTGGATATTTACGAGCTGTTTCGATTACGCCACATGCAGAAGAGTTAATTACTGCAGTTACACCGCCTGATTGTGCATAAAAAGCATTTTTCATGGTTGTTCCTTATTTACTTATAAAAACTATCAATTATACATTGCAGTTTGCCGAATGCTTGATTTTTTACTGGTTTTAGAAATGCGTGTTAGTTGAAAATGTGAGTTTCTATTTGCCAGTTTTGCTCTGATTGAACGGTGAGCACTAGGCATTTTGAGCCGCCATGGGTGCGTGTTTGTCCTGCTGCACCAGGATTGACAATCCAGGGTGTAGTGTGTTGTTCTACTAATTGTTTATGAGTGTGACCATAAATAATAATTCTAGCTTCAGGATAGGTTTGTCTGAGCGAATCGTGTGAAGGGCTTTTGTGGCCGTGAGTATGGCCATGATCCACCATAATAATGCCGCCAGGCAAGGTGATCTTTTCCACCGTTTTTAGCTGCGTTAAATGAGCATCATTATTACCCTGAATGGCAATCAATTGCTGCTTAGGGGTAAGTTGTTCTAGTGTCGATGCATCAACAATGTCGCCAGCATGGATGGCTAAATCGCAGTTGTTCATAATGCCAACAATCTCTTCATGAATAAAGCCATGAGTATCAGAAAGAATGCCGATTGTTAAAGGTGTTTTCATGGTGAAAAATTATACGCTAGGCATTATTTTTTTTCGTAACATTAAGTAGTTTGATTATTGCTAAAAAATAAGTATTTTTGACACGTGTTAATGGGCATAATATTGCCATTCATAAAATGAATAAATTTGAGGAGAATGGATAAGGCAATCTTGAAAATTGCCTTATTTTTATTAATACTATCAATAGGAGATTAACATGGCAGTATTATTTTCAAGTGAGTGGATGAATCAACTTAAAGATGCCTGGAATGCATCAGATGAGGTTCGTGGTAAATTAGCAGAAATCAATTTCTCTTCAACCATTGCCTGTGGTTTTAAAGGCGACGGTACACCAACAGGTATTTTCGTGGTTGAAAATGGCGAGTGCGTCAGTGCTGGCGATTACAATGGTGAGACGATTGACTGGGACATGCGTGCCGATAAAAAGAATTGGATTAAATGGCTAGATAAACCACTAGGAATGGCATCAATGGGTATGGCTGTAACCATGGGTAAGTTAAAGTTTGAAAAAGGTGATTTTGGCGCCATGATCAAAGACCCTAGAATGGCAACGCCATTTGTTAAGAGTTTTGCGTTGATGGGTGAAATTGGCGGCGAATAATCACCAGCCAATAGTTATCTATTAAGAGCTCGCTGAAAAGCGAGTTTTTTACGTATGGCTCTTTAAAGGTAAGGTATGCTTAAAGGTTTCGATATTCATAAATCCGGTTACCGATTGAGTGGAAATTTTTGAGCTGGGTTTGCTGATAGCAACTACAGTGCCAATGCCAAATTGTTTGGCAGAATTAAGCACACTAATTGAATCATCGAAAAAAATACTGGTCTGTTTGTTTAGGTTGATGGCTTGCTCTAGCTGCTGCCAAA
>NZ_JAQRMS010000037.1 GCF_028599055.1 Candidatus Thioglobus sp. | reverse complement strand
CCTTCTGGCGAAGTGATAATTAAACGATCCTTACTCTTGGTTGGATTACCAAAGCTAATAACACCAGACTCTTCTGCAAGAATTGAATGATCTTTCGCTTTACGTGCCTCAAACAAGTCAGCAACACGTGGTAGACCACCTGTAATATCACTGGTCTTAGACTGATCTTTTGGAATTTTAGCCAAAACTTCACCCGCAGCAATTACTTGGTTATCTTCAAGGTTAATCTTAACCATTGATGGCAAGTAATGCGTTGACAATACAACGTCAGAATCACTTTCTTCAACCATCTTAATCATTGGCTTAAGACCTTTCGCTGCCGCAGATCTTTCTGCTTCATCGATCATCTCAAAGAATGTTAAGCCAGTTAGAGGATCAGTATTTCTATTAACAGTAATACCTTCTTCAAAATCTACAAAGTTAACACGGCCTGATTGCTCAGTAATGATTGGATGCGTATGCGGATCCCAGTCAGCAATTTTCTCTTTAGCTTTAACTTCGCCACCTTCCTGTACATGAACAATTGCACCGTATGGAATCTTATAGCGCTCAACATCTTGACCTTTGGTATTTCTAATAGTCACTTCAGCAGAACGGGAAACAACGACTAAATCATTGTTATCATTTTCGATAGACTTAAGATTTTCAAAGTGTGCCGTACCATCAACATTAATATTAATACTACTTATTGCTGTTGAGGCTGATGCTGCACCACCAATATGGAAGGTACGCATAGTAAGCTGTGTTCCTGGCTCACCAATTGATTGAGCAGCAATAACACCAACTGCCTCACCCACACCAATCTTATGGCCACGAGCCATGTCGTTACCATAACAACTTGCACACACACCGTAGCGAGTATCACAAGTAATCGCAGAACGAACCTTAATAGATTCAACACCCAACTCATTCACCTTTTCAGAATCATCTAGTGATACTAAGTGACCTTTTGGCATCAATACATCGTAAGTATCTGGAATCAATACATCTTCAGCAACAACACGACCTAATACGGCAGCACCTAGCGTTTGAACAATATTACCACCGTCAATAACTGCTTTCATAATCATGCCGTTTTCAGTGCCACAATCATCTTCAGTAATGACTAAATCTTGTCCAACATCCACTAAACGACGCGTTAAGTAACCCGAGTTAGCGGTTTTAAGTGCGGTATCCGCAAGACCTTTACGAGCACCGTGTGTTGAAATAAAGTATTGCATGTTATTCAAACCTTCACGGAAGTTTGAAGTAATTGGGGTTTCAATAATTGAGCCATCTGGCTTAGCCATTAGACCACGCATACCTGCTAACTGACGCATTTGTGCTGGAGAACCACGAGCACCAGAATCAGCCATCATATAAACAGAGTTAAATGATGCTAGTTTTTCTGTCTTGCCATCCTTGGTTTCAAACTCATCAAAGCCAATTTCATCCATCATCGCTTTAGCAACTGTTTCAGAAGTGCGTGACCAAATATCAATTACTTTATTGTAACGCTCGCCATCGGTTACAACACCTTTAGAGAACTGATCTTGAATATCTTTAACTTGAGCCTCTGCTTCTTCAATCATGCCAGCTTTAGTATCTGGAATGGTCATGTCATTAGAACAGAATGAAATACCTGATTTAGTTGAATACTGGAAACCCATGTACATCATTTGATCAGCAAACATAACCGTTTCTTTTAACTCTTGTGTGCGGTAACAAACATGAATTAAGTGAGAAACAACTTTCTTAGAAATTGCTTGATTGATCAAATCAAAAGATAGACCATTTGGCAATATTCTTGAGAAAATTGCACGACCAACAGTTGTATCTACGATACGTTTCGCGCTTGGTTCAAATTTACCTGCGTCATTTTTAACGTAGTCCTGAATTCTTAACTTGATCTGTGCATGCAAGGTGGTGTGACCAGCCTCATACGCATTAAGCGCTTCAGCTGGAGAGGTAAATACCATGCCTTCACCTTTTTGATTGATCATGTCACGAGTCATGTAATACAAGCCCAAAATTACGTCCTGAGAAGGAACAATAATCGGCTCACCACTCGCAAGGTGTAATACGTTGTTTGAGGCCAACATTAATGTTCTTGCCTCAAGTTGCGCCTCTTCAGATAATGGTACGTGTACCGCCATCTGGTCACCATCAAAGTCAGCGTTAAATGCACCACAAACTAATGGGTGTAATTGAATTGCCTTACCTTCAATTAATAGTGGCTCAAATGCTTGAATACCTAAACGGTGCAAAGTTGGCGCACGGTTTAGCATGACTGGATGCTGATGCACTACTTTTTCTAGCACATCCCAAACTTCTGGAGTCTCAGCTTCAACCATTTTTTTAGCTGCCTTGATCGTAGAAGCTAAACCTTTAGATATAAGACGATTATAAATAAAAGGCTTGAATAATTCTAATGCCATTTTCTTAGGTAAGCCACACTGATGTAACTTAAGGTATGGACCACAAACAATAACAGAACGTCCTGAATAGTCAACTCGCTTACCCAGTAAGTTTTGACGGAAACGACCTTGCTTACCCTTAATCATGTCTGAAATTGACTTAAGCGGACGACGGTTATTACCCATGACTGCACGACCACGACGACCATTATCAATTAATGAGTCTACCGCTTCTTGCAACATACGCTTTTCGTTACGCACAATAATCTCTGGCGCATCAAGCTCTAATAAACGCGCTAAACGGTTGTTACGGTTAATAACGCGACGATAAAGGTCGTTTAAATCAGATGTCGCAAAACGACCACCATCTAACGGCACTAATGGGCGCAGATCTGGCGGAAGAATTGGCAATACTTTTAGAATCATCCATTCTGGCTTATTGCCTGATTGAATTAAAGAATCGATTAATTTAAGACGCTTATTGTATTTCTTAAGTTTTGTTTGAGACTTGGTGTTTAAGCTATCTTCACGCAAATTAGCTGCTTCTTTTTCAAGCTGCATTTCCGCTAAAACATCTTGGATTGCTTCCGCACCCATTTTCGCTTCAAACTCGTCGTCACCAAATTCATCTAATGCATCAAAATACATTTCTTCTGTTAATAGCTGCTTATGTACCAATGATGTAGAGCCAGGATCAGTTACTAAAAATGCTTCAAAATATAAAACACGCTCAATATCCTTAAGCGTCATGTCCATTAACAAACCTAGACGAGACGGTAATGATTTAAGGTACCAAATATGTGCAACCGGTGCTGCTAATTCGATATGACCCATACGCTCACGACGAACCTTAGAGAATGTCACTTCAACGCCACACTTCTCACAAACAACGTTACGGAACTTCATGCGCTTGTATTTACCACACAAACACTCGAAATCTTTCATTGGTCCAAATACTTTTGCACAAAATAAACCTTCACGCTCTGGCTTAAAAGTACGGTAATTAATAGTTTCAGGTTTTTTAACCTCACCATATGACCATGAACGAATCTTCTCAGGAGAAGCTAGACCAACTCTAATGGCATCAAAATCTTGCTCTTTGTTTTCTTGCTTTAATATCGTTAATAAATCTTTCACTTTACTCTCCTAATTAGTATTGTTCCAACTCGACATCAATACCTAATGATCTGATCTCTTTAATAAGTACGTTAAATGACTCTGGCATTACTGACTCTGTTAGATTCTTACCATCGACAATACTCTTGTACATCTTCGCACGACCAGCAACATCGTCTGATTTAACCGTTAACATTTCGCGCAATGTATGCGCTGCACCGTAGGCCTCTAATGCCCATACTTCCATCTCACCGAAACGCTGACCACCAAACTGTGCTTTACCACTTAATGGTTGTTGTGTTACTAATGAGTAAGGACCTGTTGAACGTGCATGCATCTTATCGTCAACTAAGTGATTAAGTTTCAACATGTGCATATAACCAACTGTAACTGGACGATCAAACGCATCGCCCGTACGGCCATCATATAATTGCTCTTGTCCAGATTCTGGCAAGTCTGCTAATTTAAGTAGTGACTTAATATCTGCTTCTTTAATACCATCAAATACTGGTGTTGCCATTGGCACACCGCCTCTTAGGTTTCTAGCTAATTCGATGATTTCTTCATCACTAAAACTAGCTAAGTCTTCTTGTTTGCCGTAAGAGTTGTAAACCTTGTCAAGGAATGCTCTAATTTCAGTCACCATTTCAGTGCGCTTTTCATCAAGCATTGCTGCAATCTTAAAGCCCAAACCTTTAGCAGCATAACCTAAATGAACCTCAAGCACCTGTCCAACATTCATTCGAGATGGTACACCCAGTGGGTTAAGCACCACATCAACGGTTGATCCGTCAGCTAAGTAAGGCATATCTTCTACTGGAGAAACACGTGAGATAACACCTTTGTTACCGTGACGTCCCGCCATCTTATCACCAACTTGAAGGGTCTTACGCGTTGCCACGTAAACTTTAACCATCTTCATCACACCTGGTGGTAATTCAGCACCTTCGTTAATCTTAGCTTTTTCTTCTTCGAAGAATTTATCAAACTCAACTTGCTTGGCTTTTGCTTGTTTAACCAATGCAGCCACTTCCTTATTGACAGCCGCATCTTCAACCTTAATCTTAGCAATTTCTTTATTTTCAAGCTTTTTCATCAGCTTAGCATTTAGCTTTTCGCCCGCTTTAATATCGCCAACCGCTTTAGTAATTACATTACCAGAAAGCTTTAAGCGAACACGACGGAAAATATCACCGTCAATAATGCCGAATTCGTCATCGATATCTTTCTTAATTTTCTCTAGTCGATCAGCATCAATGCTTAACGCTCTAGAATCTTTTTCTACACGATCACGAGTAAAGACTTGAACATCAATAACTACACCCGACTTAGAAGCACCAATGCGTAATGATGAATCCTTCACATTATTGGCTTTTTCACCAAAAATGGCGCGTAATAATTTTTCTTCTGGCGATAATACTGTTTCACTCTTAGGTGTTACTTTACCAACAAGAATATCACCACCCTTAACACGAGCACCCACATAGACCACACCAACTTCATCTAACTTAGCTAATGCTGATTCGCTTACATTTGGAATATCCGCTGTAATTTCCTCAGGACCTAGTTTAGTATCACGTGAATACGCAGTTAATTCTTCAATGTGAATGGTTGTATAACGATCGTCTTTAACCACTTTTTCAGAAATTAAAATAGAATCTTCAAAGTTGTAACCATTCCACGGCATGAAGGCGATCTTCATGTTTTGACCCAATGCCAGCTCACCTAGATCTGTTGAAGGACCATCAGCCAGTACGTCATCTTGGGCAATCTTATCGCCAACATTAACTAATGGCTTTTGGTTAATACATGTGTTTTGGTTAGAACGTGAGTACTTAGTTAAGTTGTAAATATCAACACCTAACTCACCTGCTTTTGCTTGCTTAGAATCAACACGAATAACAATACGTGATGCATCAACTGCCTCAACTACACCTGCGTGCTTAGCAGTAACACAAACTCGAGAATCTGTTGCCACAACACGCTCAATACCTGTGCCTACTAGAGGCTTTTCAGCGCGTAAAGTTGGTACCGCTTGACGTTGCATGTTTGATCCCATCAATGCACGGTTCGCATCGTCATGCTCAAGGAATGGAATTAATGATGCTGCTACTGATGAAATTTGCTTAGAGTCAATATCAATCAGTGTTACTTCGTTTGAATCAACTAATACAAATTCATTTTTATGACGACAAGAAATTAAGTCATCAATCAATTGACCTTTTTCATTAACACCTGCATTTGCTTGCGCAATGGTGTGTGATATTTCATCAATTGCTGAAACATAGATAATTTCATCAGTCACTTTGCCATTTTTAACAACTTGATAAGGTGTTTCTAAGAAGCCATAATCATTGGTTTTTGCATACACAGCCAGTGTGTTAATCAAGCCAATGTTTGGACCTTCAGGTGTTTCAATTGGACACAAACGACCATAGTGTGACGGGTGTACGTCACGCACTTCAAAACCAGCACGTTCACGCGTTAAGCCACCAGGACCTAATGCTGAGATACGGCGCTTATGTGTTACACCTGATAATGGATTTACTTGATCCATAAACTGCGACAGTTGTGAAGATCCAAAGAATTCTCTTACCGAAGCTGATACTGGCTTAGAGTTGATTAAGTCTTGTGGTGTTAGCTCATCTGTTTCAGCAAGGTTAAGCCCCTCTTTAACAGCCTTTTCAACACGCACTAAACCAATGCGGAATTGGTTTTCAATCATTTCACCGATCGCTCTAACACGACGATTTGCAAGGGTATCAACATCATCAACTGAATCGTTACCGTCTTTAATGTTAATCAACAACTTAATGACATTTAAAATGTCGTCGTTAGTTAATACATGCTCACCCGTTTCAGACTCAATGCCTAGACGACGATTAAGCTTCATACGACCAACTTTTGATAAGTCGTAACGATCATTCTTAAAGAATAAGTTGTTAAATAATAGGTTAACCGCATCTTCAGTAGCTGGCTCACCTGGGCGCATTACATGATAAATACTCATGCGCGCTTCGATTTCAGTTTCAGTTTCGTCTAAACGTAAAGTATCTGAAATGTAAGCGCCTGTTTCAGATTCATTAATGTATAAAACATCAAGCTTTTTAATTTTGTTAGATATCAGCATCTCTAAAACATCTTCAGAGATCACGGTATTAGTGGCAATTAAAATTTCACCCGTTTCTTTATCAATAATGTCATTTGAGATAACTTTATCAATCAATGATTCAAGTGGTGCAGAAATTGCTTTAACGCCAGCTGCATCTAACTGCTTAATGTGTTTAGCAGTAATACGTCGGCCTTTTTCAACCACAATATCTTTACCCGCTAACAAATCAAACTCAGCAATCGTACCACGTAAGCGTGAAGGTTTGATGCCTAAATCACAAGACTTAGCCTTCATCTTAACGGATGATGACTCAAAGAAAGTGTTTAAAATTTCACTGCTAGACAAGCCCATTGCGCGCAACAAAGTTGTTACTGGCAATTTACGACGACGATCAATTCGAACATATAAATGCTCATGATGGTCAAATTCAAAATCTAACCATGAGCCACGGTATGGAATTACACGTGATGAGAATAAGATTTTGCCAGATGAGTGAGTTTTACCCTTATCGTGCTCAAAGATCACACCTGGTGATCTGTGTAATTGAGACACCACTACACGCTCAGTACCGTTAATAACAAACGTACCTGTATCAGTCATTAATGGCAACTGACCTAAATAAACATCCTCTTCAATAATTTGCTTAACTTTACGCTTCTTTTTAAGCGTAGAGCCATTTTTATCGAACAATACCAGG
Source organism: Candidatus Thioglobus sp. (assembly GCF_028599055.1). GTDB lineage: Bacteria > Pseudomonadota > Gammaproteobacteria > PS1 > Pseudothioglobaceae > Thioglobus_A. The sequence continues at coordinate 4,013 of NZ_JAQRMS010000037.1, read as the reverse complement.
TTAAGTTTAACGCGCAATGTAGAAGCAAACGTTACACCACGTAACTTACACTCTTCTACGTTAAACTTAGGCTCTTGTAATTCATAATCAACATACTCAATTTCGGCATAGCCGTTAACTGCAGTAATAGGAAAAACAGATTGAAACACTGCATGTAAACCAACATCTTCTTTGGTTTTACTGCCGGCTTGAATGAAGCCGTTAAAAGAATCAATTTGAATAGCTAGTAAATCTGGTTCAGTCAAAATTGATGATCTTGAGCCAAAGTTGTTTCTAATTCGCTTTTTTTCCGTAAATGAATAAGCCATGAATACCTCGTATTAGTCGTTCTAATTTGGTTAAGAAGTTATTAGCTTCTTAAATTAAATCCAACCTATTTTAAAAATAGGTTGAAATATGCACCCAATAAAGTGTGCAAATGCAATAAACACCAAAATCCCCTAGTGGGGATTTTGGGTTTTTACGAAAACTTATTACTTAAGTTCTACGCTAGCACCAGCCTCTTCAAGCTGCTTTTGAATATCTTCAGCTTCAGCTTTAGTTGCGCCTTCTTTGATTGCTGCAGGTGCAGATTCAACCATGTCCTTCGCTTCCTTAAGACCTAAGCCAGTGATACCACGTACTGCTTTAATAACAGCAACTTTCTTTTCACCGAATGATGTCATTACAACGTCAAACTCGTCTTTCTCAGCTGCCGCTTCACCAGCATCGCCAGCGCCTGCTGCAGGTGCTGCTGCTACTGCTGCTGCACTTACACCGAACTTCTCTTCCATTGCAGAAACTAATTCAACAACGTCCATTACAGACATGTCTGCAATTGCATTTAAAATATCTTCATTTGATAATGCCATGATATTTACTCCTTTTTTATATTATTTATTGATTATTTTTGTTGCGCTACTGCTGACACGACGCGAGTTACTTTAGTTGGAACTTCGTTTAAAGTTCTAGCTAGTTTCTCAACTGGTGCTAACATTAATGCCATAACTGTACTAATTGCTTGATCTTTAGTTGGAAGGTCTGCAATACGCTTAAGCTGATCTGCATCTACAAATTCGCCTGAAACGCCCAAACCTTTAACGACTAAATCTTCATTTTCTTTAACGAAATCATTGAAGACACGTGCAACTGCGCCTGGATCTTGTTGAGAAAATCCAAGAATTACCGGGCCACTTAGCATCGGTAACACACATTCACATGTTGTTTCGTTAAGTGCTAATTTAGCCAATGAGTTCTTTACAACACGTAAAGAAACATTTGCATCCAATGCACTTGCACGAAGCATAGTCATTTGTTCAACTGTCAATCCGCGATACTCAGCTACGCCAACAGAAATTGCACTATCAGCTAGTGAATTTACTTGTTCGACAACAACTTTTTTTGCTTCAAGATTTAGAGCCATTTGCCTCTCCTGAACAGTTTAAAAAAGAAAGCTATATTTTATAACTTTCGCCATAGAGCACTTACGCACCCTCTACATGGGCTGATTGTGTTACCAATCATTTAGATGAAAACTCCAGGAGGAGAAATCACACCCATGGTCTTTGAGGAACATAAGGCATACACCCTACGACCCAAAGAATTTATTATCTTGAACTTATTACAGATCAAGCGTGCTTAAATCAACAGCGACACCTGCGCCCATTGTTGATGAAACACTTAATTTTTTAAAGTAAACACCTTTTGCAGAACTTGGCTTGGCTTTTTTAAGCGCTTCCATTAATGCTGCAATGTTTTCTGCTAATGCTTTAACATCAAATGATGCTTTACCAATACCAGCATGAACGATAGCTGCCTTGTCAGTACGGTAACGAACTTGTCCAGCTTTGGCATTATTAACTGCAGTTGCCACATCTGGTGTTACAGTACCCACTTTAGGGTTAGGCATTAAGCCACGAGGACCTAATACTTGACCTAAACGACCAACAACACCCATAGCATCTGGAGAGGCGATAACAACATCATAATCAAGATCGCCGTCTTGCATTGACTTCATTAAATCTTCCATGCCAACTACATCAGCGCCAGCTTCTTGTGCTTTTGCTACGTTGTCACCTTGAGTAAACACAGCAACACGTACTGTCTTACCTGTGCCATTTGGTAGTACTACCGCACCACGCACGTTCTGGTCAGATTTCTTAGAATCCACACCAAGATTAACACTTACATCAATGGATTCATCAAACTTTGCGGTTGCGCATTCTTTAATTAATGCCAATGCATCTTCGATTGCATAACGCTTCCCGATTTCAACTTTTGCAGCAATGTCTTTTTGTTTTTTAGTTAAGTTAGCCATTTGATCAACCCTCCACTTCAATGCCCATTGAACGGGCAGTACCAGCAATAATAGTGACAGCAGCGTCCATGTCGTTTGCATTAAGATCTTTCATCTTAATAGTTGCAACTTCTTCCAACTGAGCACGAGTAATTTTTCCAACTTTGTCTGTATGTGGAACACCCGAACCTTTAGCGATACCAGTTACCTTGAGAATTAATAATGCCGCTGGTGGTGTTTTAGTAATAAATGTAAAACTACGATCACTATAAACGGTAATAATTACCGGAACCTTCATGCCTTTATCAATTTCTTGAGTTTTAGCATTAAACGCCTTACAAAATTCCATGATGTTAACACCATGCTGACCTAATGCAGGACCAACTGGTGGTGACGGATTAGCTTCTTGTGCAGGCACTTGAAGCTTAATGTATGATTCAATTTTCTTAGCCATTCTATCTTCCTTGAGGGGTTACCTCGTGTGGGTACAAGCGCCGATTAGGCTCCCCGTTTAAAAAGCGACATTAGGTCGCTATCGTTATGTTTTTTCTACTTGCGAGAATTCCAATTCAACCGTTGTTGTACGACCAAAGATCAATACTTCAACTGTTAAGATACTCTTGTCATAATTAACCGCTTGAATAGTGCCGTTAAATTCATTAAATGGCCCATCAATAACCAAAATTTCTTCACCAGGCTGGTAAGCAACTTTAGGTTTTGGCTTATCAGCGCCTTCTTGAACGCGAGCCATGATACGATCCACTTCACGAGCAGTAATTGGTGAAGGCTTGCCAGAAGAGCCACCAATAAAGTCAATGACATTATTGGTATTTTTAACCAATAACCAACTTGGCTCTGTTAGCTCCATGTTAACCAACATGTAACCCGGGAAGAACTTACGCTCGGCTGTTTTCTTTTGACCGTCTTTAAGTTCTACCACTTGTTCAGTTGGCACCATTACCTCACCAAAAGAATCTTCAAGACCCTCTCTAGCGATCGCATCTTCGATTGCTGTTTTTACCTTTGCTTCATAACCACTTCTGGCGTGAAGTACGTACCATCTTTTAGACATCTAAAACTCTCTTAATTGGTTAATAATTGAACGATCCACGAAAAGAACGCATCAACTATCCACAAGAATATAGCAACAATAATGACCGCAACCATAATCATGCCAGTGGTCTTCACTGTTTCATTACGCGTTGGCCATACAACCTTTCGCAATTCAATCTTGGTTTCTTTAGCAAAAATTGCTAAACGGTTACCTTGTGGTGTTTTGAAAAAAACCAATCCGGCAACAACCAAACCCACTAACAAAACTAATACTTTGTATAAGGTTGTGATCAAGCCTAATGGATCTAAATAAAACACGACCAAAGAAGCGATCACAATTAGGATTGATAAGTACATTCCTAGTGATGATTCTTTAGTTTGTTTTTCTACAGTTTTACTCAAAATACACCTTTAATGTGGCAGGCGAGGAGGGACTCGAACCCCCAACCAACGGTTTTGGAAACCGCCACTCTACCAATTGAGCCACTCGCCTATAAACTTTAAAGGCTCGGACAAATGCCCGAGCCAATTTTATTGGGTTTTTTCTTTCGCTTTACGCTTAAGAATTAATCCGTAACTTTAGCAACAACGCCCGCACCTACTGTACGACCACCTTCTCTAATTGCGAATCTTAAACCGTCTTCCATAGCAATTGGTGAAAGCAACTCTACTTGCATCTTCACGT
>NZ_JAQRMS010000036.1 GCF_028599055.1 Candidatus Thioglobus sp. | reverse complement strand
GTTTGTTGCTTTGTTAAATTCACCGCCACACAGGCGGCCTAGAAACAACCTTGAAATCAATATCAACATCAAAATTACATTCACCGCCACACAGGCGGCTTAAATTCATAGTCTTTCAACACATTACGTCTAGCGATAGGGTGCGTGCGCAAGATAACAGATCAACTACCGCCAGTACAGCCGATGGACTTTTTACAATTTGACGTTAAAAATAAATGGACTATGAAACAAGGGCGGATAGTGTATAAAAATGATAAGCCTATGGTTGGCTTTAAGGCGTGATATAATTTAATTATTGAAATGGATATAAGATTATGACAAAAAAAGAATACAACACAGAAGTAGAAGATGAAATGCTTTTTAATGAGCATAGGCGCGCTGAAACGCGTAAATTTATGGCAGAAAACGCAAAATTTATGGCAGAAAACGCAAAACTTATGGCAGAAACCACACTTTTAAAGAAAAAAGCCACATGGTATGAATTAGCGCTTGCAGTTGCCACAGGTGCAGTAATAGCGACATTAATAGCTAAATTGTCATAAGTAATTTAAAATAATTTTGTAAAAGCCACCGAAAGGTGGTTTTTTTCGCCTATTGAAAATTTTAAAACTATATTCACCGCCACACAGACGACTTAGAAAAGTGTTATTAACAGCCTTAGTGCCGAGGTCGGATTCACCACCACACAGGCGGCTTAGAAAAGCTGTAAAATGCCATAATTGTCAATATGGCATACTTAAAAAAAAGGGTTAATATTAAGACTTAATAACGCCTTCTTCCCTAGAAATTATGCGCTTGATGTTACTGCGATGGGTGTAAAAAATCCAAACACAAATTAGGGTAAGTATATAAGTCGCATTCAGCTGATCAGTTAAAAAGTAAAAATAAACAGGGGTTAAAGCAGTTGCGATGAGTGCTGATAATGAGGAGATTTTAAGCACTTTAGCGACAAATAGCCAAGTGATAATAAAAGCAAACCCTGTTAAGTAATTTAGTGCCAGTAGGCTACCAATGAAGGTAGCTACACCTTTGCCACCTTTAAAGCCAAAAAATATCGGATACACATGACCTAAAAATGCACCCAGCGCAATCAGTGTTAATTCTTGGGCGCCAAAACCAAGGTATTGACCCATAGCAACAGGAATAACTCCCTTGAGGCCATCACCTAATAAAGTTACAGCGGCAGCTTTTTTTCCGCCAATACGAAGCACATTGGTCGCACCTGGGTTGTTTGAGCCTTGAGTTCTTGGGTCGGGCAAATCTAGCACTTTACAAATGATAATAGCCATAGAAATTGAGCCGATTAGATAAGCTGAAATGATGAGCAGGGGTAGCATATAATTTTCGATATTGTAATTTGATATTAATTTAAGCATGGATATAGTATTTATACAAGGATTAAAAATCGATTGTGTCATCGGCATTTACGACTGGGAGCGTGAAATTCGCCAAGATATCACCCTAGATATTGAGATGGGTTTTGACATTAAGCCTGCTAGTCAAACTGATCATATTGATCAAACCCTTGACTACAAAGCGGTTTCAAAGCGTTTGATTGATTTTGTGCAAAAAAGTGAATTTCAGCTGGTTGAAACGCTTGCTGAAAGAATTTGCGAAATTATTCTCTCAGAGTTTGCTGTTGAGCAAGTTAAGCTGACTTTGAACAAAGGCAAGGCGGTTACCGGTGCTCAAGGCGTTGGTGTGATCATTAATCGTACAAAAAATGGCTAAAATCCACATAAATATCGGCTCAAATCAAAATCGTGAGGCAAATATTGCCGGCGCTATTGATTATTTAAGGCTAAATTTTGCCGATATTAAAATTTCCGATATTTTTGAGTCGCCCGCTGAGGGTTTTGAGGGTGATGATTTTTACAATGTGGGTGTTAATGCTAGTACAGAGTTGAGCGTTGAGGATGTTAATGCCGTATTAAAAAATATTGAAAAAACCTTTGGTCGAGATCGCACTCAGCCAAAATTTTCCTCACGACTCATTGACTTGGATTTGGTGACTTATGAGCAAATAGTTGATATTGAGTTAAATCTGCCTAGAGACGATATTATGTTGTATTCATTTGTATTGGCGCCATTGGCACAATTGAGCGGTGCAGATACTCACCCGCTAGAAAAGCAAACTTATCAACAACTTTGGCAAGATTTTCAAATCAACAATCAGTTTGAATTATCACAGTATAATATTGAAAAAATCCTTTAATTATCTAGAGAGAATTATGACCAAAACAAGACGCCTTTTAGCGGTATTTTTATTGACTCTTTCAACGACGATTTTTGCTAATTCTTATGTAGAAGGTAAGCATTATATCAAACTTGACAAGCCGGTTAAAACGGCTAATAAAGACAAGGTTGAGGTGAGAGAATTATTTTGGTATTATTGCCCACATTGCTTTAATATTGAGCCAATTTTGCACGATTGGGTAGAAAAATTTCCTAGTAATGTTGATTTTATTCGTCAACCCGCTGTTTTCTCTGATCGTTGGGTTAATGGTGCAATTTTTTACTATGTGTTAGAGCAGTTGGGTGAGGTTGATCGCCTGCACGGAAAATTATTTGACGCTATTCATCTGCATAAAGACGCCTTTATTGATCAGGAAGATTTTGTTGAATGGTTGGGTGATCATAATGTTGATAAAGATAAAGCCAATAAGGCCTTTAAATCTTTTTCGGTGCGAGTTAAGGTTAACAAATCAAAAATTAATACAGTGAAATACCGTACCACTGGCGTACCAGCGATTGTGATTAATGGCAAATATTGGACGGATGCCTCGCACGCAGGTGGTGAATTTAATATGTTTAAAGTGGCTGATTATTTAATTGCAAAAGAATCTAAATAATTTTTTGTGCTTGATCGTGTCCTGGTTCTATCAGGCCTTGACCCTTCTGGTGGCGCAGGTATTGCTGCTGATATTGAAACCATTAATCAATTTGGTGTTACGCCACTTCCTATTGTTACCACGTTAACTGCGCAAAACACACAAGTGGTTAGCGCCATTCAAGCAGTTGATCACACGCTGATTGAACAGCAGCTAACAACGTTGGCAGATGATATTAGTATTAATGTCGTTAAAATCGGCTTACTGTCCTCTGTTGAGCAGATTAATACTATTGCGCACTGGCTTAATGAAAATCACCTGGTAGTGCTAGACCCTGTTATTAAGGCAAGTACAGCAGATGTTATGCTAGATGAGAATATGCTTAAAGCACTTAGAGAATCACTACTGCCAATGGTTACATTATTAACGCCAAATATGGCCGAATTACAAGCATTAGCACCTGATTTAGATGAACAATCAGCAGTAGCTACTTTACCTTGTGAATGGGTGTTATTAACCACAACGGATACCTCTGATCAAATAATTGAGCACCGCTTGTATCATCAAGCCAATCTAGTGGAGCGATTTGCCTATCCTAAACTACCTGGTCAGTATCATGGTTCGGGCTGTACGCTAGCAAGTGCTATTAGTGCCTTGCTAGCTAGCCAGATTGACGTCAAAATTGCGGTTAAACGGGCATTGGATTACACCTATCAAACTTTGTTAAATGCCAAACGAATAGGTAAAATGCAATACCATCCTAATAGAGCAAAACCCTTAACATGAGTTTTATTGATAACTGGCTAAGAGCCGACATTAAAGCAATTAACGCATACCATGTGCCACCCGCTGGCGACATGATTAAGCTTGATGCGATGGAATCACCGTTTGCTCTAGCTGATGAATTGGTTGGTCAATATTTGGCATATTTAGCAGAAAGCGAATTAAACCGCTACCCAAATCCAAGTGCGGATGCACTTAACCAAACGCTTCGAGAATTGATGGATATTCCTGATGAGTTTGGGGTTTTATTAGGCAATGGTTCAGATGAGCTAATTCAATTATTGGCATTAGCTTGCGAGACAGGCGACACAATTTTAAGCGTTGAGCCGAGCTTTGTTATGTACGATATGATTGCTAGATTCACTCGTTTGAATTATCAAGGAGTGGCGTTAACGGATGATTATCAATTAGATTTATCAGCCATGCTTGATGCAATGACTACGCATAATCCTAAATTGGTTTTTATTGCTTATCCAAATAATCCAACGGGCAATACATTTGATCGAGAAGCGATTGAAACCATTATTCAGTCGACCGAAGCGATGGTGGTTTTGGATGAGGCATACTACGCCTATGCGGGCGATAGTTTTATTGCAGATATTGCCAAGTATCCAAATTTAGTGGTATTGCGCAGCGTGTCAAAAATTGGATTTGCAGGCCTACGCTTAGGGTTGTTGGTTGGTAATGCCCAAACAGTTGCTGAGCTAGATAAACTGCGCTTACCGTATAACATTAATACACTAACCCAAATGAGTGCTAATTTTTTATTGCAACAAAAAACGATGATTAGTGATAATGCGTCAGTTATTATTGAGCAGCGTCAACAATTATTGAGCAAGCTAAACGCAGTAGCCGGGTTAACGGTATACCCATCGCAAGCTAATTTTATTTTATTTAAAGCGCCGCAAGCGCAAGCGCTATTTGATTACTTAAAGGCTAACGGTGTATTGATTAAAAATTTGAGTAGCGCACCAAAATTAACAGATTGTTTGCGTGTTACTGTGGGTGATGCGACGCAAAACCAATTGTTTATGCGTATCGTTAACCAATTCTACACATCATAATGATTAACAATAAAGCATTAGAACAATATATTAATCAGTATTTAAATGTTGCTAATTTCAGCGATTATTGCCCTAACGGCCTTCAAATTGAAGGAAAGTCTGAAATTTTCAACATTATTTCAGGCGTTAGTGCCAATCAAGCGTTAATTGATCAAGCCATTGATGAAAAAGCCGATGCCTTGTTGGTGCATCATGGATTTTTTTGGAAAGGTGAAGATCAAGTGTTAACTGGCATTAAAAAAAATCGTATTAAGGCTTTGTTGGAAAATGACATTAATTTATACGCTTATCATCTGCCGTTAGATGCTCATCCAGTAGTTGGCAATAATATGCAGTTGGCCATGCGTCTGAACATTCAAAATCCGACGCCGATTGGCGATACGTTAGTCTGGCAGGGTGAAGTAGATGCGCCGTTATCGGAGGTGGCGCAATCAGTCATGAATGTTACCGCCAGAGCGCCACAAGTGTTTGGCGAAAAACACGCACAAGTTCAAACCATTGCCTGGTGTAGTGGCGGGGCGCAAAGTTATATTAAACATGCGATTGATATCAATGCAGATTGTTTTATAACGGGTGAAGTTTCTGAGCAAATTCCAGCCATCGCCAAAGAGAATAATATTGCCTTTATCGCAGCTGGGCATCATGCCACTGAGCGTTACGGTGTGCAAGCATTGGCCCAGCATTTGGCGCAACAATTCTCACTAGGGCATCAATATATTGATATTGATAATATTGTCTAATAGATAAGCGTTAAACAGCTTTAAACTCAAAGCATTAGCCTGATTTTAGGTTGAATGCTATTTTGCAAAATAAAGTATAATAACCCTGATTTTACAATTTTCAATTTATTAAACTTATGAGCAAGAAATTTAATGTTGCTGTTGTTGGCGCAACGGGCGCTGTGGGCGAAACCATTCTTTCAATTTTAGAACAGCGTGATTTTCCTATTGATAATTTATACCCATTAGCCAGTGCCAACTCTGCCGGTAAGAAGGTTTTTTGCCAAGGTAAGAGCTGGACAGTTCAAGATTTAGATACCTTCGATTTCTCTCAAGCGCAAGTGGGTTTATTCTCGGCAGGTGGTAGCATTTCTGAAAAATATGCACCAATTGCTGCAGAAGCAGGCTGTATTGTTATCGATAATACCGCACATTTTCGTCGTGATGAAGATATTCCTTTGGTGGTGCCAGAGGTTAATTCGCATGCTATTGCGGGCTATACAAAGCGCAATATTATCGCCAATCCAAATTGTTCAACGATTCAGATGTTGGTAGCGCTTAAGCCGATTCATGATGCAGTTGGTATTGAACGTATTAATGTGGCCACTTATCAAGCGGTTTCAGGTTCAGGTAAAGAGGCGATTTCTGAATTAATTGATCAAACAACAAAGCTACTCGGTGGCAATACTGATGTTGATGTTGACGTGTACCCAAAGCAAATTGCGTTTAATGTGATCCCTCATATTGATGTATTCCAAGATAACGGCTACACCAAAGAAGAGATGAAAATGGTTTGGGAAACGAAAAAGATTTTTGAAGATGAAAATATTTTGGTTAATCCAACAGCTGTTCGTGTGCCAGTTATTTATGGACACTCTGAAGCCATTAATATTGAAACCAAAAGCAAAATCACTGCTGCAGAAGCGACTCAAATTTTATCAAAAGCGCCTGGTGTTAAGGTGATGGATAAGCGTGAAGATGGTGGCTATGCAACGCCGTTTGCAGAAGCGACCAATCATGATGAAACGTTTGTTAGCCGTATTCGTGAAGATATTTCCTACGAAAAAGGGCTTAACTTGTGGGTAGTTTCTGATAATATTCGTAAAGGTGCAGCACTTAATACCATTCAAATTGCTGAAATTTTAATTAAAGATTATTTATAAATAGCAAAGATATGACTAAAGTATCGAGAAAAACTAACGAAACAGACATTATTGTTGAGCTTAATTTGTACGGGTCAGGCAAAGCTGACATTGATACAGGTGTGCCATTTTTAGACCATATGTTAGATCAAGTGGCGCGCCACGGTGTGATGGATTTAACCATTAAATGTGACGGCGATACCCAAATTGATGATCACCACAGTGTTGAAGATATTGGCATTACGTTGGGTCAAGCTTTTGCACAAGCTGCAGGCGATAAAGCTGGCTTTACTCGTTACGGACATTCGTATGTACCATTAGACGAGGCTTTGTCACGTGTCGTGTTAGATCTTTCTGGCCGCCCTGGTTTGGATCTTAATGTAAGTTTTACACGCGCATTAATCGGCACATTTGATGTTGATTTATTTTCTGAATTTTTCACCGGATTTGTCAATCATGCCTTAGTAACACTGCATATTGATAACCTTAAAGGTGTGAATGCGCACCATCAAGCTGAAACCATCTTTAAAGCGTTTGGTCGTGCCTTGAGAATGGCGGTAACTCCTGATGAGCAACAAGCGGGTGTTATCCCTTCAACCAAAGGCTCGTTGTAGTAGTTAATCATGCAAAGTATTGCAATTGTTGATTATGGCATGGGCAACGTGCGCAGCGTGCAAAAAGCCATTGAGCATGTTGCACCAAATGATCAGGTTTTTCTAACGGATGATGCAACACTAATCAACGAGGCTGATCGCATCGTCTTTCCTGGACAGGGTGCAATGGGCGCTTGTATGCAGGCGCTAAACGAGCATGATTTGGTCGCAACAATCAAGCAGGCAGCCCATGAAAAACCCTTTTTAGGCATTTGCTTGGGCTTGCAGTTATTATTTGATCACTCGCAAGAAAATGGTGGCACACATGGCCTGTCTATTCTTGATGGAGAGGTGGTTCACTTTCCAGAAACTAAGTTAAAAATCCCACATATGGGCTGGAATACGGTCAAACATACGATTGATCATCCGCTGTGGCAAGATATTGAAGACAATGCACGTTTTTATAGTGTGCATAGTTATTATGTGCAAACGGCTGATTCAAGCGTGATTGCTGGTTCAACCAATTACGGTATTGATTTCACTTGTGCAGTTGCGCAAGAGAATATGTTTGCTGTGCAATTTCACCCAGAAAAATCACAGCATGACGGTTTGCAACTGCTAACTAATTTTGTTAATTGGAAAGCTTAATCCAATAACTGTTTGACGCAGTTCATGGTATTGGCATGATAGCCAGAACCAAAAATATTTAAATGATTTAAATAATGGTAGAGCATGTACAAGGGTTTGCGTTGTTCAAATCCTGGGTCTAATGGGTAGTGCGCTTGATAGACGCTATAGAATTCAGCTGAAAATCCGCCAAACATAAAACTTAGTGCAAAATCAATCTCCCTGTGTCCGTAGTAGCAAGCTGTATCAATAAAATAAGTATCGTGCTGATCGCTAATATAATTGCCAGACCATAGGTCGCCATGTAACAAAGAGGGTGTGATATCAAAATCAAGCAAGCTAGGTAGTTTCATCTCCAACGAGCATAATAGTTGATAGTCATCCGAACTTAGATGGTTATTTTTATTGGCTAAATCAATCTGAAACAGCAGTCGATATTGCCAATAGAACTCCGCCCAATTGGTGATCTTTTTATTTACTGCATTTGGCTGAAAAGTGTCGCCAATCTTGTTATCAAACTCAAAGCCAAAATAAGTGCTTTTTTGTCGATGTAGATTGGCTAATTGCTCGCCTAATTGAGTTTGAGTGTGTGGATTGTGGGCAGACTCAATCCATTCAAGTATTAAACAATGTTGAGTGCTAATAAGCACTGCTGGTGTTTGAATAAATTGACCTAATAGCGTTAATTCTCTAGCCTCCTTAATCAGCAAGTCGTTACTATTGTTTTGGTATTTGATAAAAACCTTCTCGTCATTTGTTAATGTAACTCGATAAGCGTTAAATATCCCTGTACCAATAGACTCGCTGGATTTTATTTGCTGGCCAAGGTGCTGTTGTATAAGCTGGTTAAGCAGCATACATCTAGGTGTTTGCTTGCGACTTCAAACAGTGAATGTAGGCTTGGTGATCCATTGGTGTATTGTTCTTTTGCGATGAAAAGATCATTTGCGCAATACAATCCATCATTAGATGCTCCGCTTTGTGTGGGTCTTGAACTTTGTTTAGTATTGTTTGGTAATACTCATTAATACCAGGTGGCTGATTGATTGAGAGTTGCTCTCTTAAAGATAGATGTAAGTTAATATGTAAAAAGGGATTAACTTCACCTTGTTCCGGAAAATAATCAGATTCTGTATTATTGATTAACTGGTGATATTCTGGATGTAATTCAATAACTTGAGTTAGTTGATCTTCTAACGGATCAAGGATTTTTTTATCTAAGTATTTTTGCCAAGCGTTGGCTAAGAATTTTCGCTGTTCAGATCGATCTTGCGTATACAGCACGGTTTAAAAAATCCATTCGTGTAATAACCTTCCAGGCATCAATGTAAAACTGCCTGCAATAAGAATTCCGCCCACATAAAGACCGATCATGTTATATTTATGACGTCTTAAATTTCCATTTTTAATAGCAAAAAACGCACTAGGAACTGAATAAAAAACCAGTAAGCTGAATCCATGAATCCAGCCAAAATGATCAAACACCCTTTCGCCAATTTGTGCAGGCATAAACAGAGTTATTAACGCTGTAAGTAACATTAATAACATGTAAATTTTTCCAATCAGTTGGTGTGATTTTGTGCCTTTTTTAACGGTAATAAGATAAGATCCCAATATAAAAGCAGGAAAAATAGTACCCAAATGAAGATATGCCAATTGTGAATATGACATAGTTTAGATAGTATTAAAGGTTTTTCTCTTCGTATTCACACAAGTCAAGCAAGATGCATTCAGTGCAGAGTGGTGAGCGCGCTTTACACGTATAGCGCCCATGCAAAATCATTAAATGGTGTGCTGGCACTCTAAATTCATCAGGAATGAATTTAACTAATTTCTTTTCCACTTCAAGCACGGTTTTACCGCTAGCGATTGCAGTGCGGTTAGCTACTCGGTAGATGTGTGTGTCAACCGCAATGGTTGGATGGCCAAAAGCAGTATTAAGCACCACATTGGCTGTCTTGCGGCCAACGCCTGGAAGTGCTTCTAGTTCTTTGCGTGTTTCAGGAACATTTGAATCATACTTGTCGATTAAAATTTTACAAGCTTGAATAATGTGCTTGGCTTTGGAGTTAAACAGACCAATGGTTTTAATTGTGTCTCTGAGTGTATCTTCACCTAGCTCGAAGATAGATTCAGGCGTGTTAGCAATCGGAAAAAGCTTATCGGTAACTTTATTAACACTTTTGTCAGTTGCCTGAGCAGATAACGTAACCGCCACTAATAGCTCAAAAGGGGTTGCGTAGTTTAATTCTGTTGTTGGATTAGGTATCTTTTTAAGTAACCTTTCAAACATTTCGAAACGAGTCTCAGCGTTCATTCTTCTCTTTTGCTTAATTTCTCAATAGCCAAAGATTATACCTGAGATCTGAATTAATAGCAAAACGAGCTTAGTGTATTTCCTAAAAACACGCTAAAAGAAAGACTCACCATAGCTTTCAAGCTGTTGCCAGAGTTTTTCTTTATTAGGATGCTGCTGACGCATAATGTTGATACGCTCAAAGTACTCATCAATATTTAAATAGCCATTTTCACCCGCCTGAACTCTGCCTTGTATGGTTTCGAACCAATCTTCTGCTTCGTCATCGGTCAAACTTTGTGGATAATTTCTAGCTTTGAAATGCATGAGCAATGTTGCTAATTTTTCATCCTTAAATTTTGGATGGAAAGCTTTAAGATCATCGATTGGTAGTGACTGTAATTGCTCACCAAGACGCTTGTCAGCATTGTCCATAAAACCGCCATACAATGATTGATCAACATCAGTATTAGCTTCAAAATCTTGATCATTGCGATATAAATCTTGCACCGCTTTTTCGATCGCTGTTTTATTGTTGTTAATAAAGTTTAAATGTTGCAGGCAAGTATCAATATCAATTTGTAGTTGGTCAGCTATTTTCGGATCAATTTTCCGTATATTGGGTACAAACATTGGGCTTTTATTAAAAATTAAATCCTTGATTTGTAGTCGTTCAACCCCATCTGGCAATTCAGATTGTTTAGTAAACATTAGTGTTTTTAATTCATCTGTGCTCAATTCTAATAAAATCGAAGGATCTTGGTCTAAGTTAAATACAATAGCTCGATCGTTATAGGTGGGGTGATAAGCCAGTGCCACAGACAGGCGCGTACAAGATTTTTCTGCCGGATACATACCAGAGGTATGCAACATGGGCTCAAACAGATTTAATGCAGATTCAACAAACTTCTTCTCTCTCAGTTTAAAGGCGTGATCAAACAATCCTGGCTGAGTGGTTTTAATAATTTTAGCAATGGCAATGGTGGCACGCACATCGGCTAACGCATCATGTGCATTGGTATGTTCAATGCCATTTGCAGGGGAGAGTTGATCAAGTTTAAAAACGGGCTTGCCATTATTATCATGAACCCATTTGAGACTGTCATCTTTTTTGAGTGCATAACACATGCGTACCACATCTAAAATATCCCAACGGGTATTGCCATTTTGCCAATGCCAGGCATAAGGGTCTAGAAAGTTTCGATACAGGGCGTAGCGGGTAAATTCATCATCAAACCGAATTGAATTGTAGCCGGTAACACAGGTATTTGGCGTGACAAACTCAAGTTGTATTTTCTTAATAAATTCATGCTCAATCATGCCTTTTT